>PSRF01000080.1 GCA_003175865.1 Blastocatellia bacterium | reverse complement strand
ACAATCAGCAATTCCTTCATTCCGCTCGCAGCGCCTCAATCGGGTCCAACTTCGCTGCGCGCCATGCAGGCCATAATCCACTTACGATTCCAACCACAGATGAAACACCAACTCCCAAAACGGCTGATGCCACACTAATGAGTAACGGAAAACCAATCAACGCAGAAATGACGTACGCCAATCCGAACCCGGTGCCGACACCAATTGCACCACCAATCGCCGTCACGGTCACTGCTTCGATCAAAAACTGAGTCAGGATATCCTTACGTCGAGCGCCTATGGCTTTACGGATCCCAATCTCCTTCGTGCGTTCAGTTACGGACACGAGCATGATGTTCATAACCACGATCCCACCGACGACCAATGAAACAGCGGCAACACCAATAGTCACGATGTAGATGTTAGACGTTGCTGCTCCATAAAGATTGAGAAATACATCCTGGGTCTCGAGAGCGAAACCCTCGTCATCAGGATTGTCCGGTGTGCGACCGCGGCGATTGTGCATGACCGTCCGCACTTGATCTTCAGCAGCTTCCAGTTGTTCAGCTGCCGGAACCTGGATGAACACAATCAATGAACGTCGTGCGCCATAAATTTTCTGGTACGTCGAGTACGGAATATAGACCACATTGTCGCGTGAGAAACCCAGTATCGATCCCAGTGGCTCGAGCACGCCGATGATTTGATAAGGTCGACCGGCGATCTTTATCTCCTGACCAATGGCGCGATCGGGACTAGCACCATTGAATAGGTTCTTCAGGATGTCAGGACCAACCACGCAGATTTCGCGACCAGAACCTCCTTCTCCTTCCGTCCAGATGCGCCCTGCGTCAATCGTGACTCCATCGATGTCGAACATTGTCGTGGGTTGAACGCCGCGAACGCGAACGTTCTCCGCCTTTTGATCCGCGTACTTCACTGTTTCTACCGCATTTGCAGCAATGCCAACTCGCCAACAAGACGTGCACAATCGTGTGATCGCGTCGGCGTCGTCGTAAGTGACATCCTTGCGCCGGTTGAATTTCACGAACTCTTCGCGAGACTTGATGATCTGCGGATTCTTCGAAATCGTGAAGACTGTAGAGCCCTGTGACGAAAAAGTCTGTGCGACTGTTTTGTCGAGACCTTTGATGATCGTTACAACGGCGATTACCGCTGTCACACCGACGACAATTCCCATTAGAGTCAACGACGTGCGGAGTTTGTTTTGCCGCAGACTCGCGAGCGCAACCTTGAACGCCTCCCAAAGGGCAGCGATGCGGAAGAGTGGAAAAGACTTTATACGAGCGGGCAGAACAGCACGCGCAAACGTGTAGCGTTGTGGCTGGTCCACCTGGTCGCCACGTCGCTGCATCGCTTCTCTCCTACCTGATTCGTTCGTCTTTTTCGATTAGTCCGTCGCGGATCGAAATGACGCGGTGGGCACGAGCCGCAATATCATGCTCGTGTGTGACGAGGATAATCGTGTTGCCTTCTGAGTGAAGTCTCTCAAACAGGTCCATGATTTCCATGCTGGTATGTGTATCAAGTGCGCCTGTCGGTTCATCAGCGAGAAGAATCGACGGATGATTCACAAGAGCTCTCGCGATTGCGACGCGCTGACGTTGACCTCCGGAAAGTTCATTTGGACGGTGCATCATTCGTTCAGTTAGATCGACAGAAGCCAGCGCTTGTTTGGCCATCTCGTGTCGCTTGGCAGCGCTAATGCCGCCGTATATCAACGGCAACTCAACATTGTGTAACGCTGTCGCGCGGGCAAGTAGATTGAATGTCTGAAACACGAAGCCAACTTCCTGGTTGCGAATGCGCGCCAGTTCATCGTCGTCCATATCGGAGACGTTCTTACCGTTGAGCCAATATTCACCTTGACTTGGGGTGTCGAGACAGCCAATCAAATTCATCAACGTCGACTTGCCCGAACCCGACGGTCCGATGATCGCGATGTATTCACCCCTCGGGACATCAAAAGAAACCCCGTGCAACGCGTGCACCGATTCGCTTCCCATCTGGTACGTCTTCCAGAGGTTCCGCATCGAGATCAACATCGCCGGGTCATGACCGTTAACAGTGGTCTCCGGCTTAATGACTCGTTCTAGTGGGGTTGTAGCGAGCGTAACGTTGCTCATTTAGCTGGCCTCGTTTCCGTTCACACCAGGTTTCTTGACCTGCCGTTTGACTGTCATACCATCTTTGAGCGTCTTCAGTACACGGCTTGGACCACGCACTATCTCCTGATCCGCCTTCAGGCCACTGGTCACTTCGATATCGGCTTCACCCGTGATACCGGTCTGCACTTCGATAAACCGTACCTTATTGCCTTCGATCACGTAAACGCCCTTCTGAGTTTTTGGTTTCTCTCCTCCAGGCGAAGGCGACGGTACATTTCCGGCGATCGTTGCGCTCGGTGAAGCAGTTGGGGTCGGTGCCTTCTCAACGATTGACTCAAGCGGCACTGCGAGTACGTTGTTCTTGGTCTTGGTGGTAATGGTTGCAGTCGAACTCATACCTGGTCGCAGCGCATTCTTGATGTCATCAGGAATGTCCTTAAGCTCAAGAGTGACTTTGAATTCTTTTGCTTCCTGCACATTGACGCGGTTTGACAACCCGCCAGTTTGGTCAGACTTTGCAATTGCCAGCGGATTGCGTTGAACCACTACCGCCTTCAACTCTTTTTCACCCAGCGCGTCTACTTTGACTTTCGCTTCCTGTCCAACGGCCACGTTATTTATCTCAGTTTCATCGACGTTCACTTCGACGTTGATTGTGGACATATCAGCAATGGTCATCAACGGTGTCGTTGAAAGACCGGCGACCGCGTACTCACCGACGCGTGTTGGGATATCAGCGACGACACCATTTAGAGGCGAGAGCTGAGTCGCTTTCGAACGTTGACTTTGCTGACCTGTCAACATCGCCTGTTGTTGATTAGCACGCATTTCAGACGACTTAACACTGGTTTGCGCCTCTTTGACGGCGATGTGCTGTTGGTTAACGCGCTCTGTCGCTTCTTTGACGGCAATCTTTTGTGCTTCAAGATTTGCTTTCGCTGTTTCTAACGCAATCTTCGCCTGATCATATTTATCTTTGGCAGCGTCGTATTCGAATCTTGAAGCAACACCTGCTTCAATCAGATCGGTATTGCGTTTCAACTCACGCTGAGCGGCGTTCAGATCGACTTGAGCCCGATCAACCTGTGTTTGCAATGACACGACCTGCTGCCGTGCGGCCGCGACCGATGCTTCAGCTACGACGAGCGCTTGTTGTTGAGAAGAGACAGCATTTCGGGCGTTCTGTACGTCGCTGATTGAGGCTTGAGTGGCGGCCCATTGCGCCTCTTGGCTTGACTGCAATTGGGTTGGATCGACTCTCACCAGGGGTTTGCCTTTGGTGACCTGATCGCCTGCGTTAACGTAGATCTCTTCGATTCGGCCGGGGACTTCGCTGGTCAGCTTGATATAACGAATAGGACGAACTTCTCCTGATGCTGTTACTGTCTGCCTTAATTCAGGACGTACCTGCAATTTTACTGTCGTTACCTCCGGTTCTTCCTTTCGGCTCGCAAACACACTAACGATGATGACGATGCCTAACAAAGCGGCAGCGGAAACGCCGATAATTATCTTCTTCTTACGACTCAATGCCATGATGTGATTCCTTCAACTCGGGGCTTGTAACTTTAACAAAAACAACTTATCTAGTTCGGTCAGGGATTCTTAATGCGAAACCGCCACGCTTGAGTAAGTTTCTACGTCAAAACTTATCAAACAGTTTCATTTAACGCCAACTTGGAGGGCCAAAAAGAATGTTGGGTTGTTGTTCTCAGCCAACCAAAGAGACAACTCCGCCTTGGGCCTAATACTTAACGATTCCCATCTGGTTTTATTAACTCGCAGACGTTAACGGGTGCTGGGTGTCAGGTGTCGCGTGGCGGGTACTGGTTCTCTTGCTGGTGTCTCCTCGAGCCCCGACACCTAACACCTGACACCCGCCACCCGACACCTGATCTGGCACCTGACACCCTCAACCGCATCTCACAACATCAGTCTTCAGGAGAACGACCGTTGGCGCACCCCCCGAATTCGCGCTAAAATGGCGTGCCCGACTGCGGATCTGTGACGCGATCCGCTGAACTATTGTTAACGAGACGAATTGCCGATGATTACGTGCGACAGGTGTAAAACCGAGAACCTTGATGGGTCGCAATATTGCGACGAATGCGGTGCGCCATTGCGCCCGAATAACAGCCGAACTGCCAGTCACTTCAAAGGGCCCTCGAACGGAAACGGTTCGCACGCTCCCGTGCCCGGTCAACCGGAATTTGCTGGCGGACACATCTCAGCTGGACTGAATCTAAACGCTGTGAAGCAACCACCCAAACCGCACGCACGATTGGTCATCGAAAAAGGTCGCTCCAGCGGCAAACAGTTCATGTTGAGCGATGTTGAAGCTCACATCGGACGATGGGATGCCGATGGAGGGATCTTCCCGGATGTTGACCTGGACACCGACGATCCGGAAGCTAAAGTCTCCCGTCGGCACGCTCGTATCACTGTCCACAATGGTCAGTACTTTCTCGAGGATCTTGGTTCGACTAACGGAACGTTTATCAATCGTGGCAAACGGCTGCCACCAGGACAGCGGCAAGCATTGTGCGATGGAGACGAAATCATTGTCGGCAAGACTTTTTTAAGATTTCACATCGTTAAGTAAAGCCCGACCACGAACGTCTTTCGTAGTGTACAACGCTCAGCTTAGCTAATTTTGATCCTCCACTTTTGTTAACTGATGACTCAGTGCTTTGAATGTGGCGCTAAGGTTTCGCCCGGTGAACACTTTTGCGGCAACTGCGGTACGCAACAACCTCCTTCGTCCGCGGAGTTGAAGACTGTTTCTGGTGCGGTTCTACAAGAAGAGACCGTCGACCCGCCACCTGTCGCAGAAACCCGCGCTGCATCACAAGCGTTCCTACCATCTGGAGAGATTTCTTCCAGTTCTCTCGGTGACGTCTCTACAGACGATGTACAAGTCCTGGGTACTAACGCTGCTCCTCACAAAGGCACGACTGGTGGACACCAGCCTGCCGTCAAGCAGCTTGAGACTGGCACTGTCCTTAACGGTAGATATGAAATAGTGCGGCGCATCGGCGGTGGCGGAATGGGTGCAGTTTATCTGGCCAAGGATCGTAACCTTGGGGACGCTCCGCGAGCGGTCAAGGAGATGGTGGAGGCTCACCTCGATCCGATGCAGCACGAGAAAGCGATCGGCGATTTCAAACGAGAGTCGCTATTGCTTACTTCGCTTGAGCATCCTTCGATTCCCACAATCTACGACTACTTCTACGACGATGCACTTGGACGTTTTTACCTCGTCATGAAGTACATCTCAGGTGGTGATCTCGCTTCACGAATGCGCGCTGCTGTTGGTGGCCGTCTCGATGAAAAGACTGTCGCAACCTGGGGCATGGAAGTCGCGGATGTGCTCGAGTATTTGCACACGCGGCCTAAGCAGATCATTTATCGCGATTTGAAACCGGCCAACTTGATGATCGACGGCAACACCGGACGCATCATGTTGATTGACTTCGGTATCGCTCGTTGGGTTACGCAACAGGAAAAGGGTGTCACTGCAGTCGGCACGATGGGTTATGCGCCACCCGAACTTTTTAGCGGTCGAGTGCAGCCCGCGTCCGACATCTATAGCCTGGGCGCTACGATGTTCCACATGCTGACCGGTTCAGATCCGCAAGACAATCCGTTATTGATCTTTGATTTTTCAAAGAATCCCCGACCTCGTCAACTTGCTCCCTCGCTTTCGACCGAGATGGAGCAGATTCTGATGCGCATGGTCGAGTACAAACCTGAGGATCGGTATCGGACTGGAGGTGAACTGCGGAACGAACTGGCAAATCATCTCGAGAAACTGATGTCGGGTCGCGTCAGTTACGGAATGCCTGCGCCACAACTGGGTGGCGAAACAGTTCAAGTGCAGACTGTCTACTGTGGTTTCTGCGGTGGACGAATTGCCGCCGACGATGTCTTTTGTGCACATTGTGGGGCGCGGCAACCATTGGCATCAGTCAGCGCCAGTGCACATCTGCAGGCAGTTAGACCCACCGCAAAACTCGTGGTAGCCGGAACAACAGAATTGGATGCGTCGTTCATTTTGCAGAAAGACAGCAACCTGTTGGGACGCACGGATCCGCATTCGAATATCTTCCCCGAAATCGATCTCTCCAGGTTCGATCCGGAAACCAAAGTATCGCGACGTCACGCGCGCATCTGGGTCGAGGGAGAAACATTTCTGGTAGAAGATCTCGGTTCGGTCAATGGCACAGTTATCAACGACTCAGTACGACTTGCTCCACGACAGCCGCGTGTGCTCGATAGTGGTGACAAGCTGCGCGTTGGCGAGACCACCTTGCATTTTCTAGTAGGGTAGTCGCACCTTTCGACCATTCCCTTTGGACTTTGCGCTCTGAACTCTGTACTTTGTTTGCTCGTTTGTGATTGATTGACGCGGATACCGCCAGGTTCCGAGTTCAGCTGCGAACCAAGATCAAATGACGGCCATCGAACGACCTGCTCCGCGAGCTCAGCTGAGAAGTCGTGCAGCTCGACAAGGAGGGAAGCGACTTCCTGCACCCTTTTACTTGCGTTGCGGTGCATTGCTTATTGACTATATCGCGCTCGCATCGATCATCGTGTTTTCGACTCTGATTGCGCGAATGTTAGGTGGAGGTGCTCGAAGTGCCGGCAGTTCCGCCGAGACAGCCGGAGTTTTTGCCGCGATCATATTTGTGCTTTTGAATCTTGCAGTGTTGCCCGGCCTCACTGGTCTAACTTTAGGCAAATGGGCAACTGGACTGCGGATTGAACGTAACGATGGCGACGATTTGAGTCTCGTCCGTGCTGTGCTACGGCACTTTGTTGGTTACCCGATTTCTTTTATTCTGTTTGGAATTGGTTTTTTGATGGTTGCTCTCAGTGTGCGCGGGCGTGGTTTGCACGATATCATTGCCGGCACCGTTGTCGTTCGTGAAGGTTCACTGTAACTGCCTGGCTGCCTCAGTGCGTGAAGTCCACAGCTGCGGCAGAGTTTAGAAAGATGGCTGAATTAATCGTTAAATATCCGGATCGCGCTCCCGACCACTTTCCGCTTGGACGTCTACGCATGACGATCGGGCGATCCGCCCGCAACGATCTCTGCATCCCTGATCCATTTGCATCGCGTGTACACGCAGAAGTAAGACGTGAGGGGGACGAGTACCTTTTACAAGATCTTGGTTCTGCTAATGGAACTGTCTACAACGGCGCACCTGTTGAAGGTACGATTCGACTGACAGTTGGTGGTCGAATTCAGATTGGTGAAACAGAAATTGTCTTTGACGACGGCACCTATAACTCAAGTATGGGTGCCACAATGATCACAGACAATTCAGGTTCCTCCTTACCTGAAGCAACCATTGCGCTTGCGTCCGGTGACAGAACGACTTCTGGATTGCTCGAAGCGATTGAAGGTGCGCGAACCAAACCTGAACATATCTCAGCAGCAACTGCTGTCGCTCCAGCCGCAGCAAAGTCCGGTGACTTACTTGCGCTGATTAGTAAGGTGGGAATTACGCTGCTCGCGTCTGCGACCCTCAACGAAACGCTTGAGCAGATCGTCTCTTTGGTATTCGAAGCGGTGCCGGCAGATCGTTGCCTCATCATGATGCGCGACGAAGGCGCTGAAGATTTACGTGTCGCCGTTGCCCGTTTGCGTGATCGCGTGGGAGAAGTGGGTGAGATACGAGTTAGTCGCAACGTTCTCGATGAAGTGGTGATCCGCGGAAAATCGGTTTTGACTTCCGACGCGCAGCACGATCCTCGTTTCGCCAGTGGGACCGTTGTCTTACAAGGCGTTCGTTCGGTGCTAGCAGTACCTTTAGGTGTTGCTGAGAAGGTGTTTGGAATCATCTATGCGGATTCTCCAATCGCTGAAGGGCGTTTCACTGAAGATCATTTGAAGGTGCTCACAACTCTAGCGTCCGTTGCGGCGATTCGAGTTGAGAATACGCGGCTGATTGAAGCTCGACTCGATCGTGAACGTCTCGAGCGTGAGTTGGCACTGGCGAGTGAAATCCAACAGCGGTTTCAACCAACGGCTCCACCACAGGTTAACGGGTACGAACTCCAGGGCATCAGTTTTCCATGCTATGAGATCGGTGGCGATTACTACGACTTCATTCAGCGTGAAGACGGTCGGCTAGTGATTGCTCTGGGCGACGTTTCCGGAAAGGGAACTGCGGCCGCCCTTCTGATGTCGTCTTTGCATGCGGCCGTTCACGCGCAATCCGGCTCACACGATTCGCTGGTGGCCACGATTTCAGCAGTCAACCGTTATCTTGCTGAGAACATTCCGGCAAACCGGTTCGTCACCCTGTTCTATGCTGAACTCGATCCGCAGTCGGGAGCACTCGCTTTCCTGAATGCTGGTCATAATCCGCCGTTGATTGTTCATTCGGCCGGTACTGTCGAACAATTGGCTTCAGGTGGGTTGCCACTCGGGATTAAACCAGATGCTGATTACCGAGAGGGTCGCACGATGTTGCAACCGGGCGATGTGCTGGTGATCTATTCTGATGGTGTGACTGAGGCAGTTAGCCCGAGCGGTGAGGAGTTTGGTCCAACCAGACTTTACGAAGTCGTTTCACGGAATATCGATGCATCAGCAGCTGGCATTCGTGATCGCATCGAATCGTCGTTAACAAAGTTTTCGCAGGGAACAAGTGCCGCTGACGACATTACACTGGTCATCGTGAAACGACAGGCGGAAGCCAGGTTAGGAATCGGCGCCAATTAGTCGATCAGCGCACAGCGCGACTGCTTTGCTGGAAGTTCAGGCAGTCGCTCCGCTCCTGTTCTCATTAGCTCTGGTCCTTCTCAATAGCCCGCTCACCGAGACCAGAGATAAAGTGCAACAACGTCCCCGCGAGAATCAAGATCATTCCATTCTTTGAGTACGGCGCATACAAGCGCTCCATCCACGGCTCGCGAAAAAATCCGATCACAAACAAGACTGACGCGACCGAGATCGCAATTGATCCAACAATCTGAATAGCGCGTCGCTGTTTGGTTAGTCGATCGCGCCAGTATGTCCCCAGTCCTAAGTGCAATAGCCCGGAAAGCAAGATGAAGATGTGGCGAGTGCGATAGAGCATTCGTGGACCATCAG
>PSRF01000128.1 GCA_003175865.1 Blastocatellia bacterium | reverse complement strand
TTTGCATCCAACCAGGCGAAACGCTTGGATTACACATAAAAACCTAGCTGCGGCGTCCAGAAGCTCTTACAATATCTCGGTTCATTTCGTAAACGGAACTGAGAAATCCGTATCGGTACGATGTAAACAGGAATCAGCATCCTCTAACTCTCGCGATTCCCTATTTGCGAAACCTTTGACAATCACCCACCGAACCTATGCAGTTAACTCCAGGAAGTCAACTTGGTCCTTATGAGATTCGCCACTGGATCGGCGCGGGCGGAATGGGCGAAGTGTACTATGCTCGAGACACCAGGCTCGGGCGTTATGTCGCACTCAAACTCCTACTCCCAGAGTTAACCGCTAATGAGGAACGCTTGCGACGCTTCGAGCACGAAGCTCGGGCAACTTCGGCGTTGAATCATCCTAACATTCTCACCATTTTCGAAGTTGGTCATGAAAGTGATGTTCACTTCATAAGCACGGAATTTGTCGAGGGGGCTACGCTGCGACAACATATGGCGGAGGAGGAACTTACACTCGGCGCAACGCTTGACATCGTTATTCAAATCGCTGCTGCAATGTCCGCGGCCCATGCATCCGGCATTGTGCATCGTGATCTCAAGCCTGAAAACATCATGCTACGTTCGGATGGGTACGTGAAGGTGCTCGACTTTGGTCTAGCCAAGTTAATGCCCTCTCACGATGAAAGACTTGCGGATCCAAGTTTGTCCACTGCTTTCAATATGAATACTGATCCCGGGGCCATCGTGGGCACAGTGAATTACATGTCCCCGGAGCAACTACGAGGTATGAAGGCAGACGGTCGCGCAGATATATGGAGCCTCGGTGTTGTACTGTACGAGATGATTGCCGGGCGTTCACCTTTCGGGAGGTTAACCAAGAGCGATGTTATTGCGGCGATTCTCCGCGAGGATCCACCGCTGCTCACCAAGTTCTCAAAAGATATTCCGCCTGAGCTGGAGCGAATTGTTGCCAAGTGCCTGCGAAAGGACAGAGAAGAACGATACCAGGTGGGGAAAGACCTGCTGACCGATCTAAAAGGCATCAAACAGGATCTTGAACTTGACTCCAAGCAAAGGCGAAATTGGTCATCAGGTGCTGCGAAGAATACGGCAGACAGACCAACTGAGACTGACTTGCAGAAAACACTGGCCTTGACGAGCAAAATTGAACCTGGAAAACCAACTTCCGGCGTTCAATATTTCTTTGAGGAGATCCGACAGCATCGGACAGGCGCAACTATCCTGACAGCGCTGGTTCTGTTAGTTGTGTTAGGCATCGCCGTGTGGTTATCCGGAAGAGGGGCTTCCTCCAAACCTACTATCCCAGCTGTTCTAAGCTCAACCGAAATAAACACAACAAGCAGCGTCAGAGAAGCCGCCATTTCACCAGATGGCAAATATATTGCGATTGTGGCTGAGGACGCTGGTAAACAGAGCATCAAAATTCAACGGCCTAACGATGCCAGTGAATCTCCTGTGATCGTAACAGGAGGAGAATATCGAGGGCTGGTTTTTTCTAGAGACGGTTATTCTGTTTACTACCTTGCAAGGGAAGAAAAGGACACAGCACTTTACGAGGTCTCCACCTTAGGCGGTTCCGCAAGAAGGCTGCTCAGTGGTATCGACACACCGATTACTCTTTCGCCGGATGGAAGTGAATTAGCATTTGTCCGTCGCGGCAAAGATGGAACGGTTCTGATTAGAGCAAGAGCTAATGGGAGTTCAGAAAGCGAGTTCGTTCATCCTCCAAATCAGTCGGAATTTAGCACGCTGAGGATAAACAGTGGTCCAGCATGGTCTCCGGACGGAAAGGTGATCGCCTGTCCCATTATGAGCAGGGGAGATCCAATGCATATGGACCTAGTCGCTGCTCGCGTAGCTGATGGTTCTATTCAGACGATAGGATCACGCCAGTTCTTTCTAATTGGTCAGCTTACCTGGGTGCCGGACGGTAGTGGTCTAATCATGGCGGCACAGGAGAAGACCCCACCGCAGTCTACCTCGCAGATTTGGTTTGTTAACTATCCTGGAGGTGAATCCCGCACACTCACCAACGATGTTGGCTATTACCAGGGCATGAGTCTAACAGCCGATGCAAACACTCTGATCACGACGCGGACTCGTCAGAATTCTAAGATTTGGATTGCCTCGGTCTCACTTCAGAATATTTTGAAGGAGTTGCCGGCGAGTAAGAATAAAGGTGCGGGCGGTCTGGTTTGGGCAGCCGATGGCAACATCGTGTATGCCTCAAATGAGACAGGTTCGATGGAGATTTGGACTACCACAGAAAATGGCAGTGATGTGACGCAATTGACTTTCGATAAACACACCTGCGTTGAACCGACAATTTCTCAAAGAGACCCAAGGTTTATTGTCTTCGCGAGTTACGTTTCCGGCCAGCCGCACATTTGGCGTATCGATAAGAATGGCAACAATCCAAAACGATTGACTGATGGATCATATGAGGACTGGCCCGACGTTTCACCAGATGGAAAATCGGTTATCTACCATTCGTCTGAAATGGCAGGTGATCGCATTTGGAAAGTCTCGATTGATGGCGGTACACCCTCGCTGCTTTCTGACAAAGCAGCGAGGCATCCAGTTTTCTCGCCAGATGGAAAGCAGATCGCCTGTTATCTGCGCGAAGAAGGAGCGATCTGGAAATTGGCCGTCCTTCCAGTAGCAGGAGGCCAAGCAATAAAAACATTTCCCATTTCAGCGCCGGTCGCTGATCAGTGGGTTGGTCCACACTGGACTCCCGACGGCAAGGCGATAACCTACGTTTTCACGAAGGGCGGAATTTCGAACATCTGGACTCAACCAATCAGTGGAGAAGTGGCGACGCAACTGACAAACTTTGACGAAAATCAGATCTTCGCCTTTGCATGGTCACCAGACGGAAAGAATCTTGCATTGGTTCGTGGCGTGAACGCGAAGAGTCTTATCTCGATGAAGGGGTTGGGGAGTTAACTAAACGGAACGCTCCCAGCTTCAGTCGCGGCCATCATGCTTGGGCGATAGATGTTGGATATTCGAGCCGAGCTGGCGTTTGGTAACAACTGCTTATCTCTACACAGCTTTCGGCGCCTGGGCGGCTTGGATCGTGCCTGTGTAAAAACTAACCGCCTGGCACACCCATTCGTTGCCGTCCCAATAACACTCAATTCTCCCTTCACCCGACGTAAGCGCGATACTCCCCAAACTATCGGTGTCGATCTCAATGTTCATGCTGTTGCCACTATAGGTAACGGTGCCGAAAGAACCACTCTTCTCTGTCATAACTTGACTCCTTTAGTAAATAAGGTTAGGTCAGATCCTTGTCAGGGTTTCCTAAAGATGTCGCAGATCCAACTTGCGCAATGTGAGGAGGCTAGTTCGCGTTATGGACTTTAGACAACGGAACCGTGGCTTGCCTGGGCTTACGTTGCGCGAGGTGGAGTAAACAATTGATGCTTAGGCGCGCAACTCTATTGGATCGGCTTCGAGGTGTCAATGCTCGACCCGCTCGCGGCTGCGGACCTTAATGCGGATGACAGTATTTAGGTCGTTACAAGTAATTCCGGCAGTAATAGTCTAAGTGTGCTCTTGGCTAACTGATGCCAGGTTGAAAACTACAGCTGAATAGAATACGGCGGCACCGCACGATACTCACGAATAGTTACAAGCAGAACAATAGGCGTAGACTCAACCAGACCAACCGGTATAAGTTTAACCTCGCATCGACTTTCAAAGTATTACCAACAGGAAGGTACTCCTATGCGCGATTTGTTGCCCACTCGACTCATTCTCGCCTGTGCGGCTCTGGTCTTCTTGGTCGCAACTCTGTACACAACTCTGGCTCAAACGCAACGCCCATCTGGTCGGCAGAATCAGGATTCCATCGTGATCAGCAAAGATGAAGTTCTTTGTGATGTTGTCGTCAGAGATAAGAAAGGCAAACTGATCAGAGATCTCACGGGTGCGGACTTTGAAGTGTACGAAGACGGCGTCAAGCAAGACATAAATTCTTTCCGCTTCGTATCCACTTCAGCTGCCGAAAGCGCGGATACCTCAAAGAAGGAGAATAACAATCCCCCGGCTTCCCCTGATCCCAACATCACGACGAATCCACGCGCCGCCACCGAAGAATCTGGAGGTGTGAGCGCGGTTGCACTTGTGTTTGATCGACTCTCATCGGAGTCCCGACCGCGTGCGCGAGATGCTGCGCTCAGCTATCTGGGTGAGAGCGTGAAGAAGAACGAACTGGTCGGCGTCTTTATCACAGACCTTTCAGTAGTCACGCTTCAGCCATTTACTTACGACACACAACAAGTCAGGGCGAGCATAGACAAAGCCGGTGTACAGGCGACTTCCGGGTATGCGTCGACGAACGTGAAGGCACGTGAAACAAGAAACGATTTAGTGGTTGCTCTAAACAGAGCATCTCGAGAGGAGCCAGTGGCTGGTCCACCTTCTACTGCCAACTCTGGTATGTCCAAGGCAAATCTAATGCTGGATATGTTGGAGTATTTTGAAGAGACACAACGCGATCAACTGGGCAATGCGACCGCACATGGTCTGCTGCACATTGCAGCATCCATGCGAGCCATACCCGGACGCAAAGCCGTCATCTTTTTCTCCGAAGGACTCGTCCTCCCGCCTAACGTGCAGGAGGTTTTTCGATCAGTCATTAATGAGGCGAATCGCAGTAATGTAAGTTTCTACTCAATCGATGTGGCAGGGCTGAGAACAGAGAGTAAGACGGCTGAGACCCGTCGGGAGATCAATTCACGAAGCGACTTGCGCATGGCCCAGCTAGGCACAAGAGAGGACAATAACGGTCCGATGACAAAGGGACTGGAACGCAACGAAGATTTGCTCCGGTTGAATCCAGACAGCGGTCTACAGCAACTTGCTAACGACACGGGCGGTTTTCTGATAACTGACTCCAATGACCTAGCTGGTCGTCTGCAGAAGGTCGATGAGGATCTGCACTCGTATTATTTGTTGAGTTATAGTTCAAACAATCAAAAGTATGACGGCCGTTTCCGAAAGATCGAAGTCAAACTGAAACGATCGGGACTTTCGGTTCAGAGTCGCAAAGGTTATTACGGCATCAAGGGATCGTACGGCTCGCCTGTGCTTTCTTACGAGGCTCCGGCGCTGGCGGTGTTAGACAGTAAGGAGAAGCCTGACTCATTCCCATTTTATCTAGGTGGTTTCAGCTTCCCAGATCGAGACCGGATTGGACTTGCTCCAGTGATTGTCGATGTTCCTATGTCAGCCTTCACGGTTCATGTGGACCAGGCAAAGAAGTTGTACGACACCGACTTTTCTGTCGTGACCCTGGTGAAAGATCAGTCGGGGCAAGTGGTCGCGAAGTTGAGTAATCAATACCGATTAAGTGGGCCCGCCGATAAAGCTGAAGATACAAAGAAGGAACGAGTTCTCTTCTATGCCGAAGCGAATCTTTCTCCCGCCCGTTACACAGTCGAAGCGATTGCCTACGATGCGCCATCGGGTCGCGCGAGTGTGCGAACTGGAACGATCGATGTATCGGCAAACGATGAGAGCAAATTGCGGCTGAGTGACGTTGTATTTTTGAAGAGAGCGGAGCAGGTAGGTTCGACAGACGAGAACAAGTCCAACCCGTTCCACGTCGCCAACATGATTGTGAGTCCAAACCTGGGTGAGCCCATTCAGCGATCTCTTAAGCAGGTTCCATTCTTTTTCACGGTGTATTCTCCAGCGGATACTGCCAGTAAACCGAAGCTGACCATTGAACTGCTTAGTCAGGGTCGCACCTTGGCCCAAATGCCAGGCGAGCTACCCGCAAGTGACGCGTTGGGACGTAGCCAGTTTGTTGCTGCATTACCAGTTGAGAAGATACCGGCAGGTACGTATGAGTTGAAGATTACCGTCAGCCTTGACGCGATGAGCTTGTCGCGCTCAAGAAGTTTCACGCTTGTGGATTGAAGCAGCGTCGCAGCCGATGGTGCGAAACATTTAAGTCAGCGAGGACCACTATGAAGTATCTCTTTTTGATAGTTGGAGTTTTTCTGCTGCCGCTACCGACGGCGTCGTACTCGAAAGTGTCGAATACGAATGAACTGATCGCGGCCATGCAAAAGAAGTATGAAAAGTCGTGGTACAAGACGGCGACGTTCGTCCAGGAAACAACAAACTTTCAACCTGATGGAACCTCAAAGGTTGAAACATGGTACGAAGCGATGTCAGTACCTGGTAGTTTGCGTATTGACTTCACTCCAACAAGTGCTGGCAACGGTATCCTATTTACCGACAGTAAGATTTTCATCTTCAAAGATGGAAAGGTCGATGCTACGCGACCTTTCGAACATCCGCTCCTCATTCTGGGCTTCGACATTTATCGCTCACCTGCAGCTGAAGTGATCACGAAACTGCAAGGGCTGAAGTTCGATCTGTCGCAATTTAGAGAAGACGCCTGGCAAGGAAGACCAGTTTATGTCGTCGGCGCAAAGGCGGGTGACTTGCATTCACCGCAATTCTGGATCGACCAGGAACATCTTTACTTTGTCAGAATGCTTCGTCCCCAGGGTAAGGATGGTACGCAAACACAGGAGACCCAGTTCAATAAGTATCAGAAACTTGGTGGTGGCTGGATGGCGCCTGAAGTGATCTTCATGATCGATGGCAAGCTTGTGACGACTGAAAAGTACTCTGAGATTCGCGGCGACGTCACGTTAGATCCAAAACTGTTCGATCCACAGTTCTGGACTACCGTGCATTGGAAAGAGTGATACGGATAAATAGCGCTGACGAGACTGAGTCCATATTCGATCCGCGGCGGTAACGAGTCAATATCACCTCGCGATAGAAGCTGTGAAAATAATCTGGACACCACCTGCTTCAGCGGCGTGGAGCTTCAAGTTCGCGGTACAACACGCAACCCGAAACGCTACAGATACCACCTGCTAGTGTGGAGTTTCAGTTTCTCGCTACAATACGCAACCTGAACGCTACAGATACCACCTGCTAAAGCAGGTGGTATCTAGACAGCGATTCATTCCAG
The DNA here is from genome assembly GCA_003175865.1 of Blastocatellia bacterium. Lineage (GTDB taxonomy): Bacteria > Acidobacteriota > Blastocatellia > Pyrinomonadales > Pyrinomonadaceae > PSRF01. The sequence goes on along the minus strand of PSRF01000128.1, from coordinate 7,694 downwards.
CGGCAACGCACGTTCGCCCGCAAGAGGTGAGGAAGCCTCCCCATTAGCCTTACCCGGAACTCAATTCGAACTTACTCCGTACATGCATGTGCATCTACTCCGCATCCCCAGGAGGTTACACATGCGTTCCCCCACGAACACTGGACGAGTCATCGGCATTCTGATCCTACTTCATCTCATAGTTGGTCTGACGACGCCGTACATAATTCTGCGTCCGCTTGGTGCCTCCTTCGACGCAAGCGCTCTTGTTAATGGCGCTCAGGTCAGGCTAGCCGTAATGCTTCTTTTTCTCGGTGGCGCACTCACGATCGCGATCGCGCTCAACGGTTGGTCTACCTTCCGCGAATACAGCTTTACTTTCGCGACATGGTTGATCGCTCTGGCAATTGCGAATTTCGCATTGCAATGTGTTGAGAACGCGACGTGGATGTCGCTTTTCACGTTCAGTCGTGAATATGCAAAGGCGAATGCAGGCGAAGTGAGTCTATTCCACGTCACTGGTATTGGACTGCGAATGATTTGGAAGTGGGTGCACTATACGCATTTGCTGATCATGGTGAGTTGGATGTTTCTGCTTGGCGTAATGCTTTGGCGATCCACGGTCGTGCCGCAAACATTGGCGGTGCTATTACCGCTGGGCTCATTGCTTCAAATTTTCGGCATTACGTTGCCACAGTTCATTCCCTATCCGACTCCTCCGATGACGTTGATGGGTTTGCCGCTCGGAATCGTCTATCTTGCATTGGCAGTGTGGTTGATCGTGAGAGGATTTAGTAATGAACGGAAGTCCTTTGCGACGTAATCCCACTGCAAGGAGAGACTGCATCAGGCTCGAGTTTGCTGTTGGGCGACATTCGTGTTACTTCGCGTGATTTTCGTTGATCGTTCTTCTGTTTGAGTAAATAGACGATCCACAAACTAGCAGGAACAAAAAGCTGACACTATTTTTGAAAACAGTCTCTGACTGGGGAATTATTATCTATTCATTCCTCAACGCGGTAGTTGGATCTAGTCCTGCGGCCCTCACAGCTGGGAGCCATGACGCCATAACAGCAATCAACAGGAACAACACCGCGACTGAGACGATCGTTAAAGGATCCGTCGGTTTGACCTCGACGAGCATGGTCGCCAGTATGCGCGTAAATGCAAATGATCCGAGTAGACCGATCGCAATCCCAATCGCGCTAAGATAAATTCCCTTCCCTACCATCAAACGGAAAATGCGTGAGGGCGCTGCACCCAAAGCCATCCGCACTCCAATCTCCGCAGTTCGTTGACGGACCAACGTAGCAAGTACGCCATACAAACCCACACCGGCTAGCAGCGCTGCAATCGTAGAGAACACGCCGATCAGTAACAACGAAAAGCGTGTCTGTGCCTGGGCTAGGACCACGAGCGAGTCCATCGGCTGCATTTGATTGATAAAGGTCTCCTTGCCCTGTTTCTTGACTACTTCGCGAACCGTGTTCGCAAGTGCAGCTGGATCTCCATCGGTCCTTAACGCCCACCAGTTAGCAGCACGGTGGTTCAGATATCCGTCGGTGACGTACAGTTGTTCCCTTCCCGGTTCGATCAATGAAGTGTTTCGCTGATGGGCGACCACACCAATGATCTCTCCCCATTCAGCTTCATTTTTGCGAACGCGGAAAAGAATCCGCTTGCCAACAGCTGACTCGTTTGGAAATGCCTTGGCGGCGAGTGCTTGATCAACTATCAATAGGTTCCGGTCAGGCGCACTGTCGTCCTGCGTGAACGTTCGTCCAGCAAGAAGTTTAGTTCCCATCGCCTCAAAATAACCGGGAAGAACTATCTGAAGATCGGCAGCTTGAAACTTTGATGGATCGCTTTGAGCTTCGGCTCCGCCCCAACGCACCGGACTAAACCCACCCGCAAGTGGCAAGGGAAATGAAGCAGTAACACTGTGTACACCGGGAATCGCGTTGAGTTGCTCGCGAAGCTGGCGCTTGAAGTTAGCCGTTTCCTCAGGCGTCTTGCCAACGTTGCCGAGCAGTTGAAACGTTAACAGTCCCCGCGGATCAAAGCCCAGATTCACTCGTTGGATATTCAGGAACGTGCGAAACATCAATCCCGAACCAATCAGAAGTACAAAGGCGAGCGCCACCTCTACGACTACAACGCCGTTACGGAGTCCGGCAGCACCAAGTGCGGCGCTTCGTCCTGCGGATCGCAATGTATCCATCACGTTTGGCTTGGCAGTCCTAAGTGCCGGTACTACTCCAAAAAGCACAGCAGACAACAGTCCTGCTAAAACAGAGAAAACTAATACCTGCAGATCAATTCCGATCGCATTCAAGCGCGGCAGATTCGCCGGCGCAATAATAAGAAGTTGGCGGATACCTAAATATGCAAGCCCCACTCCGATAACTGTTCCGACTGCGGCGATCACGATCGCCTCCGCAAGTGTTTGACGAACTAACTGCCACCAACCGGCACCCAACGCGGCGCGGACCGCCAACTCTCGCTCGCGCGATGAAGCTCTCACCAACATCAGGTTCGCGACATTTGCACACGCAATCAGTAACAAGAAAATGACTGCACCCATGAGCGCGAGAATCGCTGGTCTAACCTCGTCAACAAGGTGCTGCTTCATTGGGACAAGCCGGAAGTATTGACCGGCTGTTCGCGCGATTGTGTTTTCGTCGCGAATTTTCTGAGCGACTGTTTCGGCTTCGGCTTGGGCTGATGCGAGCGAAGCGCCCGGTCTCAGGCGCCCAATAGCACGCCACTGCACGTTGTTGCGGTTGTCTACGTCGTAAGGAATGCGTGCAGCAAGCCAGACACTCGGAAACTGTTCCACATTCGCTTGCGGCGGAAACAGCAATTCAAAACCTGGCGCCAGAACACCGACGATAACGGGCGGTGGTCCAAATGCTGCAGACACTGGAAGAGTCTTACCAATTATCGATCTATCACCGCCGAAGCGTTGTTGGAAGTATTCATTGCTGAGGATCGCCATGGTCGGCAGTGGAGGTGGAGCATTAGCTGCAGGAGCATTGCCTCCCTGTGGCGCTGGTTGAACGGGTTGGGGTGTTCCATCAGAGTCTTGAAAATCTCGGCCCGCGATGATCGACGCACCCATCATTTTGAAAAAGTTAATTGATACGCCTGCTATGCGAACGCGCTCAGGCTGGTTGTCCAAACCAGGAAGCGTCACGCGACCGGTATTGACAGCCGCGAAGTCTTCGAAATTATTGTTTGCGCCGTTGCGCAGGTCGAGGAAATCGACATTGGAAAGCGGGAAGTCTTTGACGTTCCGCTTCTGCAGATCGCTGCACGCCAGGACCAGACGGTCTGGATTCTTGTAGGGCAGTTTCCGCAACAGGACACCGTTAGTGACGCTGAAGATTGCAGTGCTGGCACCGATTGCCAGGGCGATCGTGACGACCACTGTAATTGTGAATATGGGACTCTTGCGCAGCGTGCGGAACGCGTAGGAGATGTCAGTCAACATAGTGGCGGCAGTTTAGACTCTCTCCAATATTCCGCCAAGGTTTTTTGAGAGAAAACAATCCATAGAGATCAGGGAGAACCGGTATTAAGGGCATACTGGAGGTGGTTGTTTCGTGGCGACCCCATCGACACGATTATCTTCAATGACGTTCGCCTTGCCACACTTGTCTTCAATTCCAGCCTGTACGTTGATCCCTAATCCTGGCCTCGAGCGGAAGTGGTTTCTGCGAATGACAGTATCCAGAACGCTGTTGAGCACGACTGTTGAGTTGCCACCGCCTCCCGTAGACTCAAAATCGTTGTCCTGAATTACGCATCCCTTTAAGGCATAGGCTTGTATCGCATTCTGTCCCGTTCTGAAGACATAGTTATTGACAATTTCGCACTGATTCAACCCGACGAGAAATAGTCCATTGGACATGTAGCGATGGACCCGATCTTCGCGTCCTCCGATCGCGATGTTGTTCGCCGCAGTCACTTTCCCATGATTTTCTCCGTGATACGGATCCTGCAAGCATATTGCATTACCAACTGACTCGAATGCCGCGTCTTCGTAATCAAACAGATTGTTATAGACACCGATGTTCTTAGAATGATCTGCAGTGCTGTTAGTCTCCAAATCGAAGCCGCACACTCCACCGCCAAATCTGGGGTTGTGATGACCGGGACGACGAACATAGTTTTCGATTACAAGTAATTTCTCTGAATTGATTGCTGCGAAGTTAGCGGCGGCTACTCCTGATGCGAGGTTGTGCCAGATCAATCCCTGATTTGAATAGTTGTTTTTCTCCAAAGCAGAACCACCGAAAGTGATCCCTATCGAGCCGGTGTCTTCCAGATAATTATTCTGAGCTGTGCACCTGACGCAGTTACCAAACAGGATCGTTGATCGCACACCACCGTCATAAACTTTCTGTCTGCCCTTAACGTGAAATCCGATGACTGCAATGTCTCGAGCCGTGCCTGTATGTGAAGCAACAGAATCACCCAAAGCCTGAAAGACTTCGATCGCTGGAAGTTTACCGTTGGCAAAGGTCGGTTCCAGAATGGTCGTTCCCATGCCGGCTAATTGTTCCGCGGTGAGCGCCTGGACTTTCAGTAAATAAGGGTCACGCGAATTCTTTCCATTGCCGAGTTTGAAATAGTCAACTACATCTTGTGGCATTCGCCATGTACCTTCAACCGTTACTCCGTCGGCAATGAGAAACTGACCTTGATCGGTTACTCCTTGTACATCGCAGGAGTAGGTAGAACTGTCGAAGACTGTATGCTTGCGAAGTGTGACTTGCTTTGAAATCGATCCGCCACCTTCAATTTTTACAGTGACCACGTTTTGATCGTCTTGTGCGGCCTGAATCTTGTCCGCGAGGTTTTCACCACTCACCGTCACTGTCTTTCCTCGTGGGATCTGAGGAACGTAACTAGCCGGATCGTAGCTCGGCGTTGGATAAGGGGGCGGAGCTTGAGTTGGGCCTGTGGTGGTTGATATCTGCGTTGAGTTGTTGTTGATGCCAAACAGCATCGAGAGCGTTGCGATTAGAAGTAATTTCTTCAGCTGCATCGCTTTGAGATTCCATTTCTACCACGAAAGGTTTCCACAAGATTTCGCGATGATTATAAAAGGTAGCAATAAGCTTAAGCATTCAGGAATTCGGTGTAGTCTGCTGACGACTGGTCCTAGATTCTAAACTCAATCGAACGCTCGGCATCGACGTTGCGTCGTTAACGCTCCGAACTCAGCCGCGCATTATTCGCCTTGGTTTGACTCTATGAAGCGTTCGCTTTGGTGTCACTCGAGGAGTCAAAGTGAACCGATTCGTGACGAAGTGGCTGAATGAACAAGGGAGGTTAACCAATGGAACCAACTAGAGTCACAGTTGATGAATTGAGGCAGCGGATGGATCGTGGCGAACTGTTCACGTTCGTTGACGCACGTAATCCCAAAGCATGGGGCGAAGGCACGACGAAACTACCAGGTGCGATCCGAGTTCCGGCTGATGAGGTCGAAAAACACCTCGATGAAATTCCCAGGGATCGCACAGTCATCACTTACTGCACTTGACCCAACGAAGCGTCGAGCGCCCGTGCGGCGCAAGTGCTAAGTGACAATGGTTGGAAGAATGTCCATCCTCTGTATGGCGGATTTGATCAATGGGTCGAGGCAGGCATGCCTGTCGAGCCCAAATAATCAGCATCGTTATCGCAATAAAACTTGTTGCCCGCTGCTGAAGATGCCCGCCACGGACCCGGTCATCAGCGTCGCGAGAGTGGCGGCAAGCAGCGCTCGTAGGCCGAGGCTCGCGAGGTCATCACGTCGAGAAGGAGCAAGCACCGCAGTGCCACCTACAAAGATTGCCACCGCTGCCACGTGTGCGAATCCGCATAGTGCATAAGTCAGAATTACAACAGTCCGGGGATCATTTATCTGACCGCTAGTGATTAACTGTGCCAAGTGGTTGTATGAGACAACTTCTGTAAGAATCACTCGCTCACCCAACAACCGCGCAGCTGTTGGAACATCGCTCGATTGCAGCCCAAGCAGATAGGCGAACGGATAAAAGAACCAACTCAGAATTCTCACGATCGAAAGAGGTTCGCTCATCCCAAACAATGAACCCAGAGCGCCGAGTAACTTGTCGAGGAGAGCAACGACTCCGAGTATTGCGATCAACAGGGCTGAGATTCCCGCAGCCAGTTTCAGCCCCTCCATTGCACCCTGAATTAGCGCGCTTATCAAATTCTTCGATCGCTCCGATTCGTCATCAGGAGGAACAGCGGCGAGTGTTTCCGGGGTTTCAGTTTCGGGAACAAGCAACTTGGCCGCAACCACAGATGCGGGAATCGCCAGGATAGAGGCTGAAAGCATGTGCCCCGCGACTTGTGGAAACACCGGAGTCAGAAAAGCGACGTAAACTCCGAGTGAGCTTGACGCCACTGTTGCCAGGCCAGTAGTTAGAATGAGCATAAGCTCCGAGCGCGTCATCCGCTCAAGGTATGGTCGAACCACCAGCGCTGATTCAATTCCGAGAAAAATGTTGGCTGCGCTTGAAAGCGATTCTGCGCCGCTGATCTTCATCGTTCGGTGAAAAAGTTTGGCGAAGAGTCGCACGAAAATTTGCAACACGCGGAGGTGGTAGAGCATGGAAGTTACCGCCGAAAAGAAAATCACCACCGGAAGAACCTGAAACATCAAGATGAAGCCAATGGACCCCTGTTCACCGGGGCTAGCCGCGAGTGGTCCAAAGAGGAAGACCGAACCTGCCTTTGATGCATTGAGTAAGGCTACCACTGCATCGTTCAGCCAGATTAGGATTCGATACGAAACAGGCAGACGAAAAATTATCAGACCAATCAAGAATTGAAGTGCGATTCCTGAAGTTATCGTTTTCCACGCAACATTCCGACGATTGCTGGAAAGCAACCAGGAAATGCCCGCGAAGATTATGAAACCCACGATTGACATTGCGTGATGAACCATATTCTTCTTTCCTTTTTTGTTTTATTGCTGGGCCAAGATACGAAATGAAAGACGCTCGAGGCAAACCGTCGCTCGGGCCACGCGATCAAGCCTTTCACATTGTTGTTCTTTATGAAAACAGACGTTCAACCTCAGCAAGAACGCTTACATCACACCTAATCGACGCTCATCACTTATTGGTTCCAATCCATAAGTGCGTCCCTCAGACTCTTGCAAAAAACTGAACGAGAGTGACGCAAACGCGATGATGGTAAGAATTAGTTCGAATCTGTCGGATCTGATGAGTGGCTCTTCCACCAAAACGAATGAAATGGTAATTCGAGAACTGCTGGAGAATTGGGCGCAGTCAGTGCGACGCAAAAACTACAAGGGCATTCTCGCTAATCACTCTCACGATATCGTCATATTTGATCTAACGGCGCCGCTTCAATCAACAAAAGGAATCGAGGCATATAAGAAAACCTGGGACTCGTTTTATAGGTCGTATAGAGACTCGCCCTCTTTCGAAATTTGTGAAATGAAAATAACCGCGGGCAGGGATGTCGCTTTCGCGAATGCGTTGATGCGCTGCGTTGGCACACAACATGACGGATCGAAATCTGATCTGGATTTTCGTTTAACCGTTGGCCTTTCCAAAGTCGATGCTCAGTGGGTTGTCACACATGAACATCATTCGATTCCGATGAATGAAAACATCCCCGTGTAACTCCTTGGAGTGCGGCGGCCTGGCGCCGCTTTGTTATAA
>PSRF01000316.1 GCA_003175865.1 Blastocatellia bacterium | reverse complement strand
CCTGAATAGGTAACCCTGAGCGACACCTGCTTTGTCATTCTCTTGCCGAGTACACCAACAGCACCGGACAGCCTGAGGTCCTAGTCACAACCCTGGTTGCGTGGTGCTGCGACCTCCACTCACCTTGCCACGCCATTACCACCAGATCGACCTCCCGCTCGCGGGCGACTTGCGAGACTTCGGATCCAGGCTGCCCTCCGGTGACCACGAGTTTGAACTGTACAGAAGAAGATGGCGCTCCCATGGCCAGCATGCGATCCATGAATTCACCAGCCCATGCAGGCCATTCATGCTGGGGCTGATCGATGTATTGGGGCGCAGGATGGCTCCCCGGCTGCCCCGGGTGGGTAGCCTTTCGAGCTGCGACATGCAAGGCGATGACCTCGGCACCGGCGGATTGCGCAACCTCGGCCGCGGGAGCCGTAGCGCAGTCTGAACTCGGGGTGCCATCATGCGCCAGCAAAACGCGCCGTATGACCCAGACCCTATCACCGCGCTCGGGTGCCAAGAGCACGATCCGCTTGGGGGCGACTCTGAGCACGGATTCGGCAACGGCACCAAAGTCGTCCGAACTTCTTTCAACACCGGTGTGTGTGCACATTACAAGCAGTGGGGACGGCAGTTGCTGAGCCGCACGCACAATCGCTTCGGCAGGGTCGCCGGTACACGAGTCGAGCACAGCCCCGTGCATTTCCTTCAAAGTAAGACCGAGATGGGTGAGCGCGTCTTTTGCATGCCGCACTTCCTGGCCCACAGTGACCACGTGTAGGGTAGCTCCATACAGCGTCGACAACGTGCGCGCGATCGGTACTGCTAATCGTGACGTTTGGCTGCCGTCCAACGGCAGGACAACATTCTTGACCGTACTCGGTTTCGGCCCGGTGGGTTGCTGGCTGCCGTGCCATTGGGACCTAGTGGCAGTCACAAGCACCTCCTTCCCGGCTACACATTGCTAACGAACGATGCGCCACGGCTTCCAGCCGTCTCCTTGCGTGTGTTCCGCCACACATTCGTAACCAGGTTCCGCGAGGATTTGTGAGCCCGTGGCGAGGCGCAGGTTCAGCGGCTCTGATCCCTGCAATGTCACACGCATCGCGTTCGGTTCGATGCACACGCGGAGCTTACGTTTACGCCACTCGAGGGGAAATGCCAGCCTCCGCCAATGCGGCAACAGCATGGGACTGAAGGTTAGTCCATCACAGGACATTTGCAATCCCGCGAATCCGAACACCATTGCCTGCCAAAGCCCTCCGATCGCGGCGGCATGCACGCCGCCAGCCGCGTTGCCCATGTTATTGCCCAGGTCGATCTCTGCTGCCTGTTTCAGATAGTGCTGCGCTAGTGTCGTGTCCCCGAGACGCGCAGCCAGCAGAGCATGAATGGATGGACTGAGCGAACTGCCATGTCCGGTTCGTGGCTCGTAATAGCGGAAATTCGCGACGCGCACATCGGAAGGAAGTTCCTCCCACAAAAGATATGTCGCCATCAGCACATCGGCTTGCTTGACGACATTGGTTTTCTGGATTCCGTCGTGGCCGAGGATCATATCCATGGCCGCGAAACGCGGTTCATAGTTTTTCAGGTCGATTGGCTCCTTATTAAAGTAGCCGCTGAACTGTTCGAAGAGGAGAGTTTGCGGGTCGAAGGCGATGAACATTGATTCTGCTAGCTCGGACCACGTCCGTGGTTCATCGTTGGTCAGGTGCAGAGACAACGCAAGCTCGCCCCAGCGATCCGGCCAGCGCTGCTGCAGAACCTGGGCGGTCTCTGCGGACCGGCGGAGGTTCCAAGCTGCAATCAGGTTCGTGTAGGCATTGTCGTCGACGTCATCGTGGTATTCGTCAGGGCCGATGACGTGCCGAATGTGGTACGCGCCGTCGACTTCCATTGCACCTCGACTGGCCCAGAAGCGACCGGTTTCCAGCATGATCTCCGCGCCTTGCTGCAGAAAGAAATCATCATCTCCCGTGGCGTTCCAGTATTGCCAAACGGCAAACGCGATGCCGGCAGTGATGTGAACTTCCATTTCGCCGTTCCGAATCCTGATGACTTCTCCGCTCGGCCCGATGACTGTCCGCGGTGTCGTTTCCTCACCGGTATCGGCCGATTCCCACGGGTACATGGCGCCATAGAAACCTGCTCGGCGCCCCTTCTCTCGTGCCGCGTCAAGCATGTGATAGCGGTAGGCGAGGAGGGCACGCGCGGATGGCGGATGCGTGAAGGTGTAGAACGGCACCATGTAGAGTTCGGTGTCCCAGAACACGTGCCCCTTATACGATTCGCCGGTCAGGGCACGAGCACCGACGGAGACGTGCTCATCGTCGGGATTCGCTGCACTGATGAGGTGGTATGCGGCGAAGCGCACCGCCTGCTGGAGGAAGTTGTCGCCCTCCACCTGCACATCGGCATCTTCCCAGCGTGAATGCCATGCCGATTCATGCGCTACGGTGGCAAGGGCAATTCCTTTTGGTGGGATCTTGTTGACATGCGATAACGCAGCTTCAACAGGTTCTGGAACGTCCCGAGAAGTGTAGATGGAAATCGTCCTACCGAGCTGGCACTGCATGCCAATTTCGGCATTGATTTGGAATCGCTCAAGCACCCGGCGCTCGTCCATCTCGATCTCGCGTTCGCCGACCGCAGCAGTGGAGGTAAGCAGCTGGCTTGCGGCAGCAAACGCGATCGAAACATCCCGGCCTGGCGAGCGCAGTGCCAGTGACAGTATGTTAGGCCGCTCGGGACTGCGTCGCGTTTTCCAATCGGCTGGCATCGACGACATCACGCCGGGAGGAATTTCGATCGAACTCTCGAACCGCAGCACCGCGTTGTAGTTCTCGGCAGTGAACATGACCGACTGCAAGAGCAAGTGCCGGTCGGCCAACGACGCCAGGCGGAAAGCGACGATGTTCGTGATCCGTCCATCGGGATCCTGGTGCCGCCAGTCACGCCAAAGTACGCCTCGCCGCCAGTCCAGAATGCGCCGGTGCTCCAGTACCTGGCCTCGTTCCATGCTTAGGGGATGGTCGTCGATCCAGACTCTCACTCCGGCCCAATCGGCTAATGTCATTAGTTGCGGAACAGAGCCGGGAGTATCCAACTGCTCGAAGACCCCGGCAACGAACGTAGCCGGCGCGGACAGTTGAGTCCCCTCAGCTAGCGACCCTCGGTGCCCAACGTAACCGTTTCCGATCGCGAATAGCGACTCCACTTCGTGCTCGCGAGCCAGCGTGAAACCCTCGTCCACGAATAGCCAAGTTGGATCGGCAGTACGGGAGAGAGTTGGCAGGAGGATTGTCAGGGCACCATTGTGACCCCCGGCCCGAATCTGCTCCTGACCAAACACCAGCGTCTCACGGGTATGAATGCTAAAAGGTGATGCCGAATAATTCATGAACTCTCGTCTACTCAGGTCGGCCCCTGCACGCCTGGAATGGATCGGGTTTCTACGGTTTTGATTAGCTGACGATTTAGGCTGACGATGGTTGTGCGCCGGAGTCATTATATTAGCTCATCGGAGTGGGGCATTTCCTGCAGGGTTACTGGGCTCGGGTTTGGGCTTATGTCGTGGCTCACAGGCGATAATGACGCGGTGGGGATGGCGCGTGCCGCTGCTGGTCGGCGAAGGCTGAAATACCCGTGACGGCTATACAGGCGGAGAACTTCTTTTTTGGATTTTGATAGGGTGTCCGGGCTATCATGTAAGTCTAAACGCACACTTGTTCCGCAGCTTGCTGATCGATCGGTGCGCCAACTCTTTTCCAAGGACAAATGACGAGGGCATATGCGCCTGACGCTTCGGCTGGTCCTTTCGCTTGTGCTCGGTCTGGCGCTTGTTTCCCTGGCGTTCTCCTACTACCAGGTTCGAGCAGACAAAACACAGCTTCGGAAGGACCTCGAGAGGCGAGCCGAGGTGCTCGCTGAGAGTTTGGAGCAGAATGCGGCACCACTGTTGGAGAAAGGCTCACACAAACAACTACAGCGAATGGTTGACCGATTTGGTAATCGGGAGCATCTGCTCGGTTTGGTGATCTATGACGCTCACGAGAGCCGCCTCGCCGTCAGCTCGGACTTGGCCGAGCGTTTGATTGAAAGACCAGCTGCGATCGATCGGGCATTCCGTAGTGGTGCTGGATATGGAGAATTTCTGCGCCTGGGCGCAACGACAGCGCACATTTACGCTCTGCCGTTACGTGACGGAGGCTCGATTCTAGGGGCTCTGGCCATTGTTCACGACGCAGGCTATATCCGCGCCGAAACCCAACACGTGTGGAAGGACACTTTTCTGCGCGTTCTGGCACAGGGATTTGTGATTGCGCTCACGACTCTGTTGATTGTGCGGTGGAGCATTACGCGTCCAATTGCCAGGACTGCGCAGTGGATGCGATCGCTCCGGACCGGCCGCTCCACATCACGTCCGAACGTGCCTGATTGGGACGTTTTCTCGCCACTCACCAACGAAGTGACGACGTTTGCAAAAAGTCTGGTAGCTGCTCGTGCGGCCGCCGAGCGGGAAGCTCAATTGCGCGAACATGCAGAGTCGTTGTGGACCGCGGAACGGCTCGCGATCCACGTGCGCAGCCGACTCCAGAAAAGCCGTCTCTTCGTCGTCAGCAATCGTGAACCCTATATGCACGTTAGAGAGGGTAGAGTGGTGCGAGCCGTCGTTCCCGCCAGTGGACTAGTGACGGCGCTGGAGCCTATCCTGCGGGCATGTGATGGAACCTGGATCGCTCATGGTAGTGGAGACGCCGACAAAGAGACGGTAGGCCGAAAAGACGGTTTACGGGTGCCTCCGGACGATCCTAAGTACACTCTTCGCCGGATCTGGCTGAGCAAGGAAGAAGAAGAGGGTTATTACTACGGCTTTGCCAACGAGGGACTTTGGCCCCTTTGTCACATTGCTCATACCCGACCCGCTTTCCGGGCGGGTGATTGGCAGCGGTATCAGGAAGTCAACCATAAGTTTGCGAATGCGGTGATCGAAGAGATGGCCGGAACCGAGCGGCCGGTGCTTCTGGCACAGGACTATCACTTCGCGCTTCTGCCCCGGATCATCAAGAAAGAACGCCCGGATGCCCGGGTTGCGATCTTCTGGCACATCCCCTGGCCCAATGCCGAAGCCTTTGGGATTTGTCCCTGGCAACGCGAGTTACTCGATGGGCTATTGGGGGCTGACTTAATCGGATTCCACCTCCAATCGCACTGCAACAATTTTCTCCAGAGCGTGGACCGCGCTGTGGAGTCCCGCATCGAGTGGGAGCATTTCGCCGTGAATCGCGAGGACCACCTGACGGTAGTGCAACCCTTCCCTATCAGCGTCGACTTTGCGGAATCGGCGCTGCAAGATAGCACTTCCGAATCCGCTTATATGGATCGCGCAGCATTGTTCAAAGAGCTGGGCGTTGAAGCAAGCTTTCTGGGCGTGGGAGTTGAACGCGTGGATTACACCAAAGGAATCCTGGAACGATTCCTGGCCCTGGAGCGGCTGTTTGAGAAGTACCCGATGTATGTCGGAAAATTGACGTTTGTGCAGATTGGGGCACCCAGTCGGACGCATATCAAGCGCTATCACGAGTTGCTGGCCGAAGTAGGAGCGGAAGCCGAGCGCATCAACTGGCGATTCCAGACCGGTAACTGGAAGCCGATTGTCTATTTGCAGCGGCAACATAGTCATCAGGAAATCCAAAGGTATTACCGCACCGCGGATGTGTGCATGGTGACCTCGCTGCACGATGGGATGAACTTGGTGGCGAAAGAATTCGTGGCCGCCCGCCAGGACGAACAAGGCGTACTGGTTCTAAGCCGTTTTGCCGGCGCTGCACGCGAACTGCGTGATGCTCTGATTGTGAATCCTTACGACATCGAGCAGATGGCGGAAGCGGTCCGCGTAGCGCTCGAGATGTCGCCTGAGGACAAAAGTGCCCGCATGAAACATATGCGCCGTGCCGTGAGAGAGAACAACATTTACAGGTGGGCCGGGAACCTTGTGGCGCAACTCTGCGATGTTCGAGTGGAGAAGGTTAGCCCCACCAGCCAGCCGACACTTAGCAAGGCGGCTAGCCTGTGAGCAAAGGGCTAGCGTGAGACCTTTGATTCGCTGGCAAAGACCGGGTACGAAGTTCCGAGCCGTCGCCACGGACTACGACGGCACTCTAGCCAGCGATGGAATGGTCCAGCCAGAGACTTTAAGAGCGCTGTCACGCGTTCGACTCTCGAATCGAAAGATGGTTCTGGTCACTGGACGGGAAATTACCAGCTTGAAGGAAGTACTATCGCAGTTGGAATTGTTTGATCTCATCGTGGCGGAGAATGGGGCAGTACTGTACTCGCCATCCAGCAGAACAGAAGTGCCATTGGCCAAGGCGCCTGTGCCAGCGTTCGTGAAGAGACTTCAAGAAGAAGGTGTACAACCGCTATCAGTGGGAACTGCAGTTGTAGCCACGCTTCGCGTTCATGAAACGACCGTATTGCGGCTCATTCGTGAGTTGGATCTCGATTTGCAGGCGAGCATGAACCGAGAGTCCATGATGATTCTGCCGTCGGGCGTCAACAAGGTAACGGGTCAAAACCAGGAAAGCGCACAAAAACCGAGAGAAGTATCTGATTCATGCCTAACGTTGTTCAACGATACTCGATTGCACATAAATTTCAAGTAAGTTGTTTCTAATGAGCACCGGGGGAGAAGCAATGACGAAGTCCCATTTACTCGTAACAGGATAGACGATTCTTCTGCTTAGAGGAGCTTAACCCTTGCACCTTACGCGAATCGCCCAATAAACCAATTGTGTGCTCGTGTGCATGTGAACAGCCAAAATGATTTCCACAGACCGTCGATTCAGTCCATCGGGACAGGATGTTGGGTTCGACACCGAATCCCAATTTGCATCCTGCTAAATCCATCGCCCTTCCGAATTCAAATAACTCACTGGACCAAATCGTTGCGACCACTCGAATCGAATAGCTCAACGGATGGCGTGACTATTTCAATCTCCTTGCCTATCCGATTGGATAGGTTTGTAACCAGTCCGTTATGCTTTCCTCGTCGTTTGAGCCGTGGCTTGAGCCGAACCCGGCTTGCCAGTGCCCATTAGAAGGCACATAGTAATAAGAGTTAAACAGGATAGTTTTCGATTCACTTGACCTCCTTAAGCCGATCGAATCTTACCGAATCCATCCAGGCTATCCCTCCCTGCGCGTTCAGGCAGCAATCCCTATGTTCGTTCGTTGCCTTCTCAAACCTCTACGACTAACCGATATCCGATGTTTCTCGCCCTCATTGTTGAATGTTCCATTTGGATCTTTGTTTCATTTCGGAACAGAAAGGCAAAAAAGCTCCGTTAGTCGCAACGACCTTGGGTTGGAACGGGTTTCGAAATCGATTGCGCGTGCACGGTCTCAGCGTTTCCCCGCGCTCCCGAAGGCCCGAGTATACAGAGTTGTAAAATAACATCCTCCGTTGTCGGTTGACGACGGATTATCCTAGGGGCGTCGGAATTCCATCTGAAAACATTTTTCGCTTGACTGCAATACAGTACAGGAGGAGAATCCGCTCCGAAAGCTCACCAAATAGCGCTTCTCCCTTCGCAGGCTGAACTAACGGGACAAACGAAACTTAGCCTTCTGCAGGAGGCATCATGCGGAAATGCATGGGTGTACTCATTATCCTGTATGCGCTATCCACAATCGTTTTCGCCCAGCATGACAACATGTACGACTTCAAGATCGCGAAGCCGTTCATGGACACCCTGCTTAGTCAAAATACTCTCAATTTCACCCTCACGGCGCACACAATAGACCATTCCGGTCTTCACGATTTGAAAGGCGATTGCGAGATACACATTGCAGCGACGCCGACAAGCCCGGCTTTCGGATTTCCTGCGGATCTCGTGGCCGAACCGCCCAACGAATGCAAAATTGCGCCACCCGGAACCACGGGTCATCCCAGCTTTAACAAACTGTCGGACTTGTGGCCCGCAAAAATCGAGCAGGTCATGTTCAATGGCAAAGACAACGAGGGAACCCCCATCGGCCGCACATGCACCTTCACTGGATTTCCTCGGATCTTTACCGAGCATGCTCAGAACGGAGGTGAGAAGCCCTCAAACCCAAACCACGTTTTTGAAATTCACCCAATGCTGAAAGCAGTATGCGATGGAAAGCAGCTTTCGTTTGGCCCGCAAACACTGACGGTATTCCAAGGAATGCGGAAGATCACCCCACGTTCCGCGAATGCTTGTATCCGTGATCGCAAGCTCGAAATGCGGTTCGATTCAAGCGAGAACGCATACTTTTTCCGCGAGAGTGGCGCGAATAGCCCGCACACAGGTAACTGCGGCAATTTCGCGATAGTTGAGATCATGGCGGTTGATTTTCTCCGCAAAGTGAATGGCGGGCATAGTGCCATCGCTCGGGTGAGTGCGGACGGCCAGAGCAACACAACTCTCAAGGTCTATACCTACGATGGAACTGAAATGGACGAATGGCTTACGAAAAATGCGCCATCGC
>PSRF01000154.1 GCA_003175865.1 Blastocatellia bacterium | reverse complement strand
CGGCCAGAAAGTCGTTTACCCGAATCATGGAATCGGGACCATCGAGCAGATCGAACAGAAGCAAATCGGTGCTATCCAGCTCCCCTTTTACACGCTTCGTCTCGCTGCGAATAACTCCCTGGTCTTGGTTCCAGTCTCCAATGCCTCTGAAGTTGGTCTCAGATCCCCAATCTCTTCCGCTGAATGCGACATGCTGTTCAAGGCGTTAGCTGATGATTTCACCTCGCCCGCTAACGACTGGAAAGATCGCTTCAAAGAGTTTTCGGAAAAGATGCGTACCGGGGACATCTTTGAAGTGGCGGACGTTCTTAAACATTTGACATATCTCAGCAATCTTAAGCCACTCTCGTTTCGCGAGCAGCGAATGCTTGAACGCTCACGTTACCTTGTGATCTCGGAACTCGCCGCGGTTTGCCGGCAGCCCGAGTGCAACATCGAACCGCGCGTTGACCAGGCAATCGCGCGCGCTTGCACAAAGCACGACAAGCGCCCGGCAAGAGTTCGTGCGGCAGGTGCGGCAGCAGGGCATTGATTCGCCGTTTCCAATCCACAATAAGCCGAACCTACCAACCCTATTGACCTTTGCGGGGTTGGCTGGTTCGTCCTATGCCTCGTGGTATACTTCGGCAATCCTCCCAATATTGCGATGGACGACCCTGGTAGTTATTCCATAAGAGAACCCACCAAACGCTCTCAATTGAGTGAATTGTCGATATGACCGCGCTGCTGAAACTCATCGGCGTGGTGATATTGATCGCCACCAACGCTTTTTTTGTGGCCTCCGAGTTTGCTCTCGTTTCTTCGCGGCGAACGAGGCTTGAGACGCGAGCAGCTGGCGGCAGCAAAGGAGCTCAAGCTGCACTCCGCCTGTTGGACAATCCGACTCTCTTCATTTCTGCCGTGCAACTTGGTGTGACGCTTGCCTCCCTGGCGCTGGGTTGGATTGGCGAACCAACCATCGCAAGGTTGCTCGAACCGGTGGCAATCGTAGTCGCTCCAGAAGGTCGTGCCCACTACGTTGCGCACCTCTTCGCCTTTGCAATTGCATTCTCGCTCATCAGTTTCTTTCACATCGTGCTAGGCGAACTAGTACCTAAGATGTTCGCACTCGAACGAGCAGAAATTGTTGCCGTGCTCGCGGCACGACCGCTGGAACTCTTCGCCAAACTGTTTCGTGCACCAATCTGGCTTCTTAATAAGAGTGGCGCAACAATAGCGAAGCTTATCGGCTTAAAGTCTTCACTCGAACATTCGTCTGTCTACACTGAAGCTGAGCTGAGACAACTCGTGGACGTCGCACGAGAAAGCGGTCATCTGCGCGCAGAAGAACGTCGTTTAATTCATCGCGTCTTCGAATTTTCAGACACCCTTGTGCGTGAAGCCATGGTGCCACGTACGGAGATGGCGGCAATCTCCTACAACTCAACGCTCGAGGAAATCACGAAGGCATTTGAGCAACATCGGTATTCGCGCTTGCCTGTCTATCGAGAATCATTCGACGATGTAATCGGCTTCATACATAGTAAGGACGTTATGCCTTGTTTGCTTAGTCCCGAGAGATTTCTACTCGAGGATGTACTGCAACCACCGCTATACGTTGTCGACACCGCAAGACTTGAGCACGTGTTGAGACAAATGCAAAAAGCAAAGATGCACTTTGGTTTTGTTGTCGACGAGCACGGTGGCCTCGAAGGAATAATCACTCTCGAAGATCTACTCGAAGAGATCGTTGGCGAGATTTCTGATGAGCACGATGAAGAGGTCAATGAACAGATTACTCAAATCAACGATTCTATATACCTGTTAGCGGGCGGGCTCGCTGTAAGAGATTTAAATCGACGTTTACACCTTTCGCTACCCGAATCGGAGGATTACACGACGATTGGCGGCTTTTTAATGACAGAAGCCGGACACGTGCTGAAACCAGGCGAGATTGTTAAGCGCGATGGCCTTGTGTTTCACGTAGAGCGCGTTGAGAAACGACGAGTAATGCGTGTCAGGCTGGAAATCTCCGACAACGAAAACAATACCCACGAAGTTAACGTTGCACGAACCAGCTCCGCGTGAACCTGCTACTAGACACCATCAAGACTATCGTTGACTCTTACCCCACCACCAACTTTTTAGTCGACCGTGTTAAAGTCTGATTACGTTTTCCAATCTATTTAGGAGTTAAAGAATCATGAGCTGGATCGAGCATATCCAAGCGCGCGAGATCCTCGATTCTCGAGGTAATCCGACTGTCGAAGCCGAAGTCCTCCTTGCCGACGGAGTGTTGGGCCGTGCTGCTGTTCCATCAGGAGCATCCACTGGCGAGCATGAAGCTGTTGAATTGCGAGATGGAGATAAAAGGAGATACGCCGGTAAAGGCGTGCTGAAAGCTGTGCGCAATGTTAACGAAGTGATTGCGCCCGCAATAGAAGGGTTCGATGCGCTCGATCAAGCCGAGTTGGACCAGGCACTGATTGAGTTAGACGGAACATCAACAAAGTCGAAACTGGGAGCCAATGCACTGTTATCGGTTTCCCTGGCAGCGGCTCGGGCAGCAGCGAGTTATCTCGAACTTCCGCTGTACAAATATCTTGGTGGCCCAAACGCCCGGACCCTGCCGGTTCCAATGATGAACATTATCAACGGAGGAGCACACGCGGACAATAACGTCGACTTCCAGGAGTTCATGATTGTTCCAGTGGGCGCCCCTGTCTTCAGCGAAGCACTACGCATGGGGGCCGAGATCTTTCATGAATTAAAGAGCGTTTTAAAGAAGAAGGGATATGCAACTAGCGTCGGCGATGAGGGCGGTTTCGCTCCTAATCTGCGTTCAAACGAAGAGGCGATCGAAACCATACTCGAGTCGGTCACGAAAGCTAACTACAAACCAGGGACCGATTGCTTACTCGCACTCGATCCAGCCGCAAGCGAGTTCTACGACGGCAAAGTCTATGTATTTAAGAAGAGCGACAAACGAAAGTTGTCGAGTGAGGAGATGGTTGACTATTGGAAAACCTGGTGCAGTTCGTATCCGATCATCTCGATTGAAGATGGTATGGCGGAGAACGACTGGGATGGCTGGAAACTGATGACCAACGAGTTGGGACGCAACGTTCAGTTGGTTGGCGACGATCTGTTTGTTACGAACACGAGTTTTCTCCAGAAGGGAATTGAACTAGGCGTCGCCAATTCGATACTGATTAAGGTCAATCAGATTGGGACACTGACGGAGACACTGGAGTGCATTGAGTTGGCACAGAAGAATCGACGCACAGCCATCATTTCGCATCGGTCAGGTGAAACGGAAGATCCGTTCATCGCTGATCTGGCAGTTGCTACGAATGCGGGCCAAATCAAAACTGGCTCGCTTTCAAGAACGGACCGGACCGCAAAATACAACCAACTGCTAAGAATCGAAGAAGACTTGCAAGCTGCAGCACGCTTTCCCGGAGTAAAGGCGTTTTATCAACTTGAACTGCCGACGATCAATCGAAAAGCAACCAAGACGTCAGCCAAGGCGGCACGAAGATAAATTTTGGAGTGCGGCGGCTCCGGAGCCGCTTTGTTATAGCAAGAGTCTGGAAATACTAAGGGTACTGATTTCACAAAGCGGCGCCGGAGCCGCCGCACTCCAAAGAGTTGGACTTATGCCTGGAGAGTGGGTTCTCTCAGAGTTTACTATCAGCACCGATCGCGATCGTCTGGATGTGAATTTTATTCATCAGTTCCTGACTAACCACGCCTATTGGGCGCTGGGGCGAAGTCTTGACACCGTAACTCGTTCAGTCGACAACTCACTGAACTTCGGTCTTTACTCTGGCAACAAACAAATCGGCTTTGCCCGCGTGGTCACTGACTACGCAACGTTCGCATGGCTAGCTGACGTGTTTGTACTTCCTGAATATCGCGGCAAAGGTCTCGGGAAATGGTTGATTGAAACAATTTCTAGTGTCGAAGAGTTGCAAGGGTTTCGTCGTTGGCTGCTCGCGACACACGACGCTCATGGTTTGTATCGGCAGTTTGGTTTTAACAACCTTAGCGAACCTGATCGCTGGATGGAAAAACGTAATTCCCAAATTTAGAGGTGAAGTTTGAATCAAAAACGTGGCCCAATCGCACTAGTCATCATTGACGGTTGGGGATACTCTCCGACACAGGACGGCAACGCCATTGCCTTGGCATCAACCCCGTACTACGACGACCTAACAGCGAACTACCCGATGACTTTGCTTGCAGCGCACGGCACCCGTGTCGGACTTCCCGACGGTGTTATGGGCAATTCGGAAGTTGGTCATTTGAACATAGGCTCCGGGCGAGTCATCCGCATGGACGTTTCACTTGTCGATCACGAGATTGTCACCGGCGAGTTTTTTAATAATCGAGTGTTGGTTAGTGCCGTTGAGAATGTGGTCAACAATAACCGCTCGCTTCATCTTATGGGTCTTTTGTCCGACGGCCAGGTGCATTCGTCACTTGAACATTTGTATGCGTTGTTGCGTCTGGCAAAAAAGCACGGTGTGAAACAGGTTTACATCCACTGCTTTCTTGATGGCCGTGACACCCCACCAACTTCCGGCGTCGGTTACTTGAAAGCCTTGCAACGCAAGATGGAAGAAATCGAAGTCGGCGAAATAGCGACGGTAGGCGGTCGCTATTACGCCATGGATCGCGATAAACGTTGGGAACGAACGAAGCGTGCTTATGACCTACTCGTGCACGCTGAAGGCGAACACGAGACGGACGCAGTTACTGCAGTTGAAAAACAATACAAGCGCGGAATAACCGATGAGTTCATCGAGCCAATTGCGCTTGTCCGACCGAATGGTGAACCAGTCGCGACGATTCACGATGGCGACTCTGTCATTTTCTTTAACTTCAGACCGGACCGAGCGCGTCAGCTGACAAAGTCACTGGCTATCCAGGGCTTCAACGAATTTGCGATTGACGACCGACCGCGAGTTCACTTTGTCTGTTTCACACTTTACGACAGCACCTTCGATCTGCCGATTGCGTTTCCACCACGACAGCATCGAAACGTGCTTGCTCAAGTTTGGGGTAACATTTGCGTTCGCAACTATCGACTGGCTGAAACTGAAAAGTATGCACACGTTACTTATTT
>PSRF01000110.1 GCA_003175865.1 Blastocatellia bacterium | reverse complement strand
TTGGCTCGCTTGCGAAATGAGCCAGACAGTCCGGGCGCAGAATTTCGCATTGCGGTTGCAGGTCCAGCCGCCAGTTTCTTGTTTGCAGTCGTCGGTTTCGTATTGATGTTTTTGGCAATGATTGGCAGTTACAGTACTGCAGCGGGAGTTTTGTTTCTAATCAGTGCAGGCAACCTACTATTGGCTGTTTTCAATTTGTTTCCAGGGTACCCACTCGATGGTGGCCGCGTGTTGCGCGCGATTCTTTGGCGGCGCACCGGCAACATCGTGGAAGCGACGCGGATGGCCGGAATCTGCGGAATGTTAATCGCCGCGATTCTGATCATTTTTGGCGTCTACATGACCATCGCCCCGAATTTTAGATCTTACTTTATGGGACTGTGGTCCGTGCTGGTTGGTCTATTTTTGTTTGACGCAGCGTACAGCGTTGTCAAACATACACGTGCTAATCGTAGACCAACAGTTAGTGATGCGATGTCACCGCCGTTTTCAATTGAGCCTGAACTACTGATCAGTCAGTTGATCGACTCAGTTTTGCCGTTACATCGCCAAGTAGCGTTTCCTGTCGCGAAGGATAAGCAACTGTATGGCATTTTGTCGTTAGACGATCTGAAGTCGTTACCGCGTGAAAAATGGCATTTGACGAAGGCGCGTGAAGTAATGCGACCGATTGAGGAACGGTTTTTTGTCGAACCGAATTCCACACTGGACTATGCGCGCGAATTGATGAAACGCAACGGCGTCGGCTCGTTAGCGGTGGTTGGAAGAAGCGGAGAGCTTGTCGGTTTCCTTCAGAACGGTACGTTTAAGAAAAAGAAGCGCAGTAAATAGATTTCCGATTTCCGTTGGTGGATCTCACTACCTGGTTTGCCCTGACTCAGCCAAAAATCAGCAATAGACAATCGAAAATCAGCAATTCCCTCCATTGCCTACGCTGGTTTTTTTCGCGATAATCCATGCGGAGCTATCAATTCGTAGCTAAGGATTATTCGTATGTTGGCCGTGCTCGGGGCGCTCTTTGCCAACGCGTTAATCGCCGTCTTAAAACTGGTGGCAGCTCTCATTACGGGTTCTTCCGGGATGATGGCTGAAGCGCTCCATTCAGTCGCCGACACGACAAACCAGGTTTTCTTGCTGTTAGGTTTGCAGTTTTTCAAGCGACCCGCGTCAGCTAAACATCCTTTCGGCTACGGAAAAGAACGGTTTTTCTGGTCTTTCATAGCAGCGATATTCATTTTTGGCGTTGGTGCCACGTATGCAATTTACGAGGGCATCGTGAAGTTGCGACATCCGCACGCACCGGCGCACTTTGAATGGGCGTACATTGTTCTCGGGCTCTCATTTTTGCTCGAAGCTGCTTCTATATCGCTGGCGATTTACCAGGAACTGCACGAGGCTCATCATGAGGGGATGTCCTTCAGCGAGTATCTGCGCGAATCGAAAGATCCGACAGCGAAGACAGTGCTCTTTGAAGATTCTGCAGCGTTACTGGGCATCATTATTGCCGCAGCCGGATTATTGTTGACGCAGTTTGAAGTGGGTGGCACTGCCGGAGCGTACTGGGACGGTGTTGCGTCTATTCTAATTGGGTTGGTACTCGCGGTCGTTGCCTTTGTGCTTGCGCGTTCGTCAAGAGGATTATTGTTGGGTGAAGCTGCAACACCCAAAACAATCGAAGCTATCAAACGAGCGATTGAAGAACACCCAAACGTGGAGCGCGTCGTCGAGTTATTAACGATGCACCTGGCTCCCAAACAGATTTTGATCAATGCGCACGTTAAGCTAAAAGAGCATCTGGTGACTGGCGACATCGAACAGACGATCGAAGAGATTGAAGGACGAATAAAACAGGCGGAACCCAAGGTGGAGATGATCTTTTTGGAAACTGCTCGAGACAACCACCTGGCAAACACAAACGCTATTGCCCAGAATGTTGGTTGAGCTCGCGGAAGGTTGACCGCGGTTGGAGAAAATAAGTTGCTACCGCTACGTCACGCAACTCAAGTTAGTAAACTCGAAGAACTGAATGTTACTTCTACTACCATACACAGAGTATCTAAGACGCGTCGTTGAACCGCGAAACATCGCGGACATCGCCCTTGTCTTGTTGCTTGTGTATGGAGTTTTGAAACTTCTTCGAGGAACCCGCGCCGCTCCGATGGCGGCTGGTATTGCAGCCCTCTTCTTCCTCTACTGGCTTTCGGTCAAACAAGATCTGGCAACACTTGAGTTTGTTTTGCGGAATGGTCTGCTCTACATCGGGATAGCAATCATCGTTTTGTTCCAGTCTGAGATCCGGCAAGCACTGATAACGTTTGGCAATCGATTCCGCATGCCATTTACACGAGTTCACCGAGGCCAGTTTGGCGAAGGTGTCTACGATGAGGTTGTGCTGGCCTCGACGACGTTAGCGTCGACAAAGACTGGCGCCCTCATTGTGATTGAAAGAAATGTTGGTTTGAAGAATGTGTCGGATGGAGGCGTCCAACTCGACGCCGAGCTCAGTTACGATTTGCTGGTCAGTATTTTCAATCCCGCGACTCCACTTCACGATGGTGCTGTTGTGATTCGTCGCCATCGTGTTGCCGCCGCCTCCTGCTTTTTACCGTTGACGTTGAACCCACGGCTGTCAAAGAATCTCGGAACGCGACATCGTGCGGCGATCGGCGTGACTGAGGATACCGATGCAGTTGCGGTTGTCGTTTCCGAAGAGACAGGGTTAATTTCGTTTGTCCAAGCAGGGGAAATTCGTCGCGGACTCGACGCAACGACACTTCGTGCTGCGATTTTTGACGCACTAAACTTCACCCCAAAGAAAAAGGAACAACCAGCGCAATTGCCGAATGGTGATTCGGAAACGGAAGAGATAGCGCCCGTTTGATTATTCAGCGTAACGCGATATGCCTTTTCAAGACGTTGATGAAGTTTCGACCGTTGAAGCGCGAGTGCCTTCGCGCCTCGAACGTATACTGCGAAAGATCTTCATCGAAGACTGGAACCTTAAATTGCTGTCCCTTGGCATTACGCTCTTGCTGTGGTTTGTAGTCACGAGTCAGAACACTCCAATTAACACGCATGCAAGTGCGCAGTTGAAGTTTAATCGTCCCGATTCGCTGGAGATTAGCAACGATCCACCAAGGACAGTGGATGTGTTGCTGACTGGTAGCAAACACAAGCTTGACGAGCTGGACCGGACATCATTAATCGCCACGGTTGATATCAGCGATCAACACGAAGGCGAACGTGTGCTGAGACTGGCGGACCGCGCCCAAATTGCCCAGCTTCCGCAAGGCGTCAAAATTGAAGGGTTTCAACCAAGTGTGATTTCAATTCGACTTGAAGCCGTAATCGACAAGGAAATACCTATTGAACCTCGGATTGAAGGGACACCAGCCCCAGGCTACGAAGTCTATGCAGTTCGCCCCAGTAAAACGACCGTCAGTGCCCATGGTCCAGCGAGCAATGTCAACGCAATCCCGAAAGCATTAACCGAGACGGTTTCAGTCAGTGGTCGCAAGGAAAGTTTTACTGAACCCAATGTAGCGTTAGACATTTCTGATCCGAAGGTTGATCTGCTCAATCCGGTCTTGAGTGTAGATATCGAAATCGGCGAGCGACGCACAGAGACAGTTTTCGCCGACGTACCAGTCGACGCTGATAACAATGCGAAACTTCTGCAGCACACCGCAACGGTTACATTAGCGGGTCCTGGTACGTTGATGTCGCAGTTGAAGCGAACTGACATCAGAGTCCATCTCAACGGCAACGCGAGTCAGCCTACTTTGGAATTACCGTCAGTCTATCAAGGCAAAGTTATATTGAAATCAATAAAGCCCGAAAAGTTCGTGGCGTCTCGTTAGTCGCCTATTTTCACTCAAAGAATCTTCTGTCTAATGAAAGCTCTTTTTGGTACCGACGGCATCCGAGGTGAGGCTGGCCGATTCCCACTCGACGCATCAACAGTAAACATAATTGGTTTCTCTCTTGCGCGATATCTTCGAGATTCTCTCAAAGCTGCGCCTAAAATAATTATTGGCAGAGACACCCGGGAGTCTGGCGAATGGATCGAGCAGGCACTCATCGCGGGAGCAAACAACGCAGGCGCTGAATGTCATTCTGCCGGCGTCATCACCACACCTGGAGTTGCGTTTCTCACGCGCCGACTTGCGGCCGATGCAGGTGTGGTTATCAGTGCTTCACACAATCCATACCAGGACAACGGTATCAAGATCTTTTCACCCTCGGGACGCAAGCTCGAGGATTCCGTAGAGCGCTTGATTGAAGCGGACATCGTGGCGCGCATTGAAACGACCAAGTCAAAGGCAGCAGACCGCACCTTCGCGCCTCTTGGCGATGAGGCATCACTGCTCGATCGTTATCTCAATTTTCTCATTGAAGAGATAGGGAAAGATTTCTGTCTAAAAAGTTTGAAGATCGTCGTTGATTGCGCGAATGGTGCGTGCTCCAAGTTAGCTCCAGCACTCTTCGAGCGCCTGGGTGCAACAGTGGTTCCGATCAACTGTGAGCCGGATGGCAGAAACATCAATCTGAACTGTGGTTCACTTCACATCGATGGTTTGCGAGAGCGTGTCAAACGAGAGCAAGCGGATCTAGGTGTGGCCTTCGATGGCGATGCCGACCGTTCATTGTTCGTCGATGAAAACGGAACGTACGTTGATGGGGACGCGACTCTCTGGGTCCTTGCAAACCATCTCCGCCGGACTGGTCAGTTAAATCGCGACACTGTTGTCTCGACGGTAATGAGCAATATCGGTCTGGAGATTGCGTTTAGATCTACTGGAGTGAAGCTCGTACGAACTGATGTTGGCGACAAGTACGTGCTTGAAGAACTGCTGAGGAGCGAAACGAGCCTCGGTGGAGAGCAATCTGGGCATATCATTATGCCGGAGTTGAGTTTGGCTGGAGACGGAATGATTACGGCGCTTTGTCTTTTGCGTGCTCTCCGCGAGTCCGACCAGACACTTAGTCAAGCGACCTCTGGCTTTAGAACCTACCCGCAGATTCTCGTTAACGTTCGCGTTCGCGAGAAGACTAGTTTCAGCGATTTGCGTTCGGTCCGGGTCGCGGTCGATCAGGTGGAACACAAGCTCGCGAACAGGGGTCGTTTGCTATTGCGATACTCTGGAACTGAACCCCTGGCTCGTGTGATGATCGAGGGCGAAGACCAGAAGCAGATCGAGAGTTATGCGAACCAAATAGCGGAAGCGATCAGGCAGGAAATTGGCGTGTAAATTCTTCCTCAGATGAAATTTCTACATGCTGGATCGAGAAAAATGTACATCCGATTTTCCTCGTGAATGCCTGCAAGTTCCAGTGCTGATCGCATTTTCCCCATAAACGTTGGACGCCTTGAGCTCAACCAAAAACTCTCTTGCACGGCACGACCGTTGCGATGTATATTGTGGGGCAAGAGAGACGGTTGGTGGATCCTCCGTCTCAAGTGGTTGCTGGGGTGAGG
>PSRF01000151.1 GCA_003175865.1 Blastocatellia bacterium | reverse complement strand
GAATCAGGATTCATCGTGTCAGTGATGATGGAGCGGATCTATGGATCAAGGATCGCTGTCATATTTACAGTGATGGTGCTTTGGACCGCTTTTGGCTCCGTCTTTGCTCTTTTACTGGGCTATTCACGCATTCCCTATGCAGCTGCACTTGATGGCTATTTCTTCAAGGTCTTCGGACGTCTTCATCCAACCAAGAACTTTCCTTATGTGTCGCTGATTGTCCTGGGAATCATTTCTATTATTTGTAGTTTCTTTTCGCTCGATGTTGTGATCGATGCACTGATAACGACTCGAATTCTCGTGCAATTCATTGGACAGATCTTTGCGGTTACCTTGTTGCGAAAGAACCAGCCTGACATGGTGCGCCCTTATCGTATGTGGCTCTATCCGCTTCCGAGTGTTATTGCGCTTCTAGGCTGGATATTTATATTCGCAACTGCAGATCCGAAAGTCATTCTTCTCGGTCTCGGCACAATGCTCCTGGGTGCGATCTTCTTCCTGGTCTGGTCATGGCACTCGAAGCGCTGGCCATTTGTTAATTCACCGACACTGGGAAATAGCGAAACTTTGTAGGGAACTGCGTGCGATAGCGATCGGATGCTTCAGTCAACTCAGTAGGAACCCAGTACCGAGTCAGTTAACGCTTGGGCTTCCCACTCGTGAATCATTTGAGTGCTCTCTGCGAACCTCGGCGTTCTCTGCGCATCTGCGGTTGAAATACGAAACGAAAGCTGAACCGGAGAGGCGCAGAGAACGCCGAGGTTCGCAGAGATGGATTCAAATGACTGTGGAGGACTCACTGATGGGACGTGAAATGTCGAAACATCTGGCTGGCTCAATAGTACTCGTCTTATTTACATGTGGATTAGCAATGAGCCAAACAAGACGTGAGCCGGTGCAGGCTGGCAAAATACTCCTCCATGAAAACTGGCAAGTGCAATCTTCAGCGTCGCTCAAATTAACTGGCGCGGAGATTTCGAAGAGAGACTTTCAAACTAAAGGTTGGTATCCCGCGACAGTTCCCACCACTGTTGTTGGAACACTTGTCGAGAACCGCATCTATCGCGAGCCATTCTTCGATCTGAACCTCCGACAAATTCCTGGTTGTAGTTATCCGATTGGAGCTAATTTCTCTAATCAGCCGATGCCTGCAGATAGTCCTTTCCGGTCTTCGTGGTGGTATCGCACAGAGTTTCATCTGCCCGCCAGCTACTCGGGCAAAAACATTTGGCTTCATTTCGACGGCATTAATTTCCGGGCCAACATCTGGCTGAACGGCCAGCAGATCGCCAACTCAAATGACATTGCAGGTACCTTTCGCATTCACGAACTCAACATCGCTGCCAGTGCTAAGCCAGGATCAGTGAATACCTTGGCAGTCGAAGTTTTTCCACAAGACATCAACGATCTGGGCTGGACGTTCGTCGACTGGAACCCCATGGCACCTGACAAAAATATGGGGCTTTACCGTGAGGTATATCTGACGACAAGCGGTCCAGTAACGGTCAGGTATCCACAAGTTGTCAGTAAGTTTGATTTGCCATCACTAGACACCGCTCACCTGACTGTGAACGTCGAACTACACAATGAAAGTGACAAGGCAATTGAGGGAAACTTGAACGCGCGCTTTGAAGGAGTACAACTCTCGCAACCAGTGAAGCTCGAGCCTAAAGAAAGTAAAACAGTAACTTTCACCGAGAACGATCATAAACAGTTGAAGTTACCTCATCCGCGTGTCTGGTGGCCCATTCATTTCGGCGCTCAAAATCTCTACACATTGGAAACCGATTTTGTGAGCAACGGCATCGTCTCGGATCGACAAAGCACTCGTTTCGGAATTCGAGAAATCACATCAGAAGTTGATGAACAGAATCATCGCGTTTTCAAGGTGAATGGACAGAAAATTCTAATCCGTGGTGGCGGCTGGGCCTCAGACTTGTTTTTGCGTTTTGTACCGGAACGTCTTCGCGCCGAGTTTCGCTACGTTAAAGACATGAACCTGAATGCGATCAGGTTAGAGGGACAACTTCAGCCAGACTACTTCTTTGATCTCGCTGACCAGGAGGGCATTCTCATCATCGCCGGTTGGTGTTGTTGCTCGCACTGGGAACATTGGATCCATCGCGGTGACTATCAAAATGGTCCAACTTGGGAGAAGAAAGATTACGAAATTGCCGCCGCTTCACAAACGGACCAGATAAAACGTCTGCGCAGCCACGCGAGTCTGTTGGTTTGGTTGAATGGTAGCGACAACCCACCGCCACCCGATGTCGAACAGATGTATATCGACATTCTCAAGAAACTAAACTGGCCAAATCCGTATCTCTCTTCCGCTACGGCAAAGACCACAACGGTCACCGGGGTTTCGGGAGTAAAGATGGAAGGACCTTACGAATGGGTACCTCCAACCTACTGGCAACTGGATAAGAAGTTAGGCGGCGCACATGGTTTCGCTACCGAGATCTCACCTGGACCAGCTGTACCTCCTGTTGAGAGCCTGAAGCGGATACTTCCCACCGAGCATTTGTGGCCAATCGATGAGCATTGGAACTTTCACGCCGGCGGAGGGCAATTCAAAACTCTTAAAGTATTTACCAATGCACTTGAAGCTCGTTATGGATCCGCAAGAGATCTGAGGGATTACGCAACTAAATCACAACTGATGGCTTATGAAGGTCAGCGCGCGATGTTTGAAGGCTTCGGCGCTAATCGTTATCAGGCGAGTGGAGTTATTCAATGGATGTTGAATAATGCATGGCCCTCGATGATCTGGCATCTCTACGATTACTACTTGATGCCTGCGGGCGGCTATTTTGGAACGAAGACAGCCTGTGAACCCGTACACGTCCAGTATGCCTACAGCGACAAGTCAATTGTGGTGGTTAATACGACAAACAGGGCGCACACGAAACTCAGGTTAAGGGTGCGTGTCTACGATATTAACTCGCAGGAAAAGTTTTCTAAGTTGATCACTGTTGACCTGCCTGCCGACAAAAACATCACGCCTCTTGTGCTCCCGGAGATTCCCGAACTCTCTTCTACCTACTTTCTGGACCTAACCCTGGCGGACGAACACGGAGAAACAGTCAGCAAGAACTTCTACTGGCTATCTAAAACCGACGATGTGCTCGATTGGGCAAAATCCACCTGGTACTACACGCCAACGAGTTCGTTCGCTGACATGACTCAACTAAGTGCTCTACCACCTGTAAAGTTGAACGTCACTGCGACGACAGTGCGTAAGACGAACGGCGAAGAAATCGCTCACGTCACTCTGTCGAATCCAGGCAAGAGCCTCGCATTTTTCGTTCAGCTCGCAATACAACAGGACCAGCATAAGCAGAGTGCGTTGCCAATCATTTGGCAGGACAACTATGTCACATTACTTCCGGGAGAGTCTCGTGAGATCAAAGCTACATACGAACTGAAGAATCTTAAGGGAGAGAATCCCATTCTAGTTGCTGAAGGCTGGAATGTGCCGGAAATGTCCGTCACAGTCCGGCGCAGATGATAGAGGCTGTGAGGTCTTTTAAATAAGGATTGAGTGCTCTGAGGGCGCGCCTTTGATACGCACCGCAAATTTCCTTCGAATTCTCTGATACTTAACCCTCATTCGATAATCCAATTTTCTGGGAACCTAACCATATTTTCGGATTTAATCCGGGCCGTAATCGCCTCGATGCCTCAAAACTAACGTTTTTGGGCGTTTTCCGCAAAAGGCATATAGGTTGCGAATCTAGCACGCGCAGTACTTCACTCAGCAGCTGGTCGCAATATCCAACCATTTTCTACGTGGCGGTCCCGAATTAGCCGTCTACATTCAAGAGGAGAAACTCTAATGCGTATGAATGAGTACGATAAAAAGCAGGTCTTCTCATTTTTAACGCTGCTTGTCGTCGCGTTATGCGTCGCAGGCAGCGCGTTCGCTCAAACTGCAAATACAGGAACGGTCACAGGAGTAGTAAAGGATGCCAACGGAGCGCTGGTGCCAGGCGCCCACATCAAATTAGTTAACACTGGAACGAATGCGGAACGACAGACCCAGACCACTTCAGACGGCCTGTTTGAGATAACTCAATTAGTGCCCGGCAGCTATCGTCTGGAAATAGAAGCTCAAGGCTTTGCCAGGTATGTGGAGGAGCCTGTTGTCGTCAATGTGTTACAAAAGACAAATCTAACACCTCAGTTGAAAGTTGGTGCCGTTGGCGAAACTGTCAACATCACTGGTGAATCAGCGCAACTGGTTGAGACAACCAAGACCGACGTCGGCGGAGTAATCGATCAACGTCGCTTAGAGAATCTACCTGTCAACGGGCGCTCTTTCGCTTCGTTGGCAATTCTAATTCCCGGTGCCACCCTCGAGCCCTCATTCGATCCAACCAAAGCACGCGTCGGAACATTTTCTGTGGGTGGATCGACAGGCAGAAACCTCAACATCACGATCGACGGCGGCGACAACAAAGACAATGCCGTCGGCGGAATTCTTCAGAACTTCTCAATGGAGGGTATTCAGGAATTCGCCCTAACGACACAAAGATTCTCCGCCGCGAATGGACGCTCGGGCGGGGCGCTGTTGTCAGTTGTATCTAAGAGTGGAACGAATGAGTTTCATGGATCTGCGTTCGGATTCTTCCGCGACGATTCGTTGAATGCAAACGCACCGAAACTTCTCGCTAAAGCGAATCCTGATCTATTCCCAAATTCAGCTGACGCAGTAAAACCGCCATTTAGCCGGCAGCAATTTGGTGGCTCATTTGGCGGTCCAATAAAAAAGGACAGGGCGTTTTTCTTTGGCACGGTCGAGCGAACGCGTGAACGTGGAAATTCGATTGTCCCCGGAGTGGATCAAGCCAAAATCAAATTCCTCGAACCGTTTGGCTACAAGGCTGTGCAATTCTTGCCGCAGCCGTTTAATGACTGGCAATACACTGTGAAGGGAGACTTCAATCTTTCACCGAAGCACACGCTTGTCACGCGCTTTGCTGGTCAGAACAACAATGGTTTGAATGATCAGGCAGGATTTCTGGTCGTTCGTACAGACCTTTCAGGCGGTAATGAGAGTTTGAATACGCTCTATAACTTCCTCACCTCCCTGACATCCACTTTGACTTCGACGACCGTCAATCAGTTCACGTACCAATACTCAACGTTTGACAATCGCATCAACGCCACAACTGATCTTAATCTGCTGACGTTCCCGGATGGCCTTGCCGTTGGTCGCAATGGCAACGTGCCGCAGCAGACGCTCCAGAAAAAGCATCAGTTTCGCGATGACTTCACCTGGAACCGTGGAAACCATGGATTCAAGTTCGGAGGAGATTTCACGTACATTCCGACGCTAGGAGGAATCTTTGCATTTGCCTCGGCACCTGAATACGACTTCAATTTCAACGCCGATGAAATCGCCCAGAATCCAGGTCAATTTCCGCAGGGATTTAAGACCACTCAGGTACTCCCTGGAAATGTGACTTGCCCAACGATCGTCGGAACAGCGACATGTACGCCAGCAGACCTCGCTGGCGTTGGCACCGTGTTTGAGGTGGTGCTCGCTGGAGGCGATCCGAGTTTTAACTTGCGCGAGGGGGCGCATCAGTTCGCAGGTTATTTTCAAGACGACTGGAAGGTCACACCACGTTTGACTCTGAACATGGGTGCGAGGTACGACGTCGACATCGGCTTCGTCGATCATGCCCATGCGGCTGAAAATCGCGCCTATCGAGCGCTGAAAATTATCGGCAGCGGCTTTGCTCGAAAAGTCGTCGAAGACGACAAGAATAATCTAAGCCCGCGCCTTGGGTTCGCGTGGGACATTCGTGGAAATGCCCGCTCAGTAGTTCGTGGTGGATACGGCGTCTACTTCGATCAGTCATTCCTGAATGTTCCGCTGTTTGCGGTACAACAGGCAAACCCGGAGATTTACGCCACCTTCTTTAATGATGGCGATAATCTCAGTATCAGTTCGCCACCACCAACAATCCCACGCCCTTTGAATAATCCATTACCTGGCACACGCGGTAGGATGTTGGATCCAGATTTCGAGTCGCCCTATACACAACAGATGAATGTTGGATATGCACAAGAGCTCGGAACCAACATGGCTCTCGAATTCGACTACATCCATATTCTCGGGTTGCACGAGTTTACTTCGCTAGATATCAACCCCAGAATCGGTCCACTAATTAATGCCCAGCGTAGTAATTCGGCTCCGCCCCGAATCTTGGCTCCCCAGTTTGCCGCGCATGCAGCTGAATTGATTGCGGCATTTGGAACGGCAACACCTTTCGGTCGCATCACGGT
>PSRF01000044.1 GCA_003175865.1 Blastocatellia bacterium | reverse complement strand
TCGAAGCAGAAACTCCAGCGTCATTGCGGGAGGGAATTTCGGGGCGCCTCCGAAGCCTCCGTTTATCGAATCGTAGCTGCGAACAATACCAACGTGAGCGGTGACCAACAGATCATCAGTGATTGCCTCGTCCTCGTTGGTTGCCGTACTCAGTCTTCGCAATTCACTCAGCACGGATGATGACGTTTGTTTGATGTCGTCTGGTCGATCGCGATACGCCTCTGCCAAACTTATCAACACGCGTGGAAAGCCCGGCATGTTGTAACGATCCACGGGCGGGAAATAAGTGCCTCCGTAGAATGGGACTCCTTCGGGCGTAAGAAAGACGGTCATTGGCCAGCCACCGTGATGGGTCATCATTTGCACGGCATTCATGTAGATATGGTCCAAATCTGGCCGTTCTTCACGGTCGACCTTGATATTGATGAAGTATTCATTCATCAAGTTCGCAATCTCTTCGTTCTCAAACGACTCGTGGGCCATCACATGACACCAGTGACATGCCGAGTAGCCAATACTCAAGAGCACAGGCTTGTTCTCTTGTTTCGCACGGGCAAACGCTTCCTCACCCCAGGGATACCACTCGACTGGATTGTGCGCGTGCTGCAGTAGATAAGGACTTGTTTCGTTGACCAGGTGATTGGTGAATTCTGTGTCTTGCATTCAGTCACTTCCCATGTCC
Organism: Blastocatellia bacterium; assembly: GCA_003175865.1. Taxonomy (GTDB): domain Bacteria; phylum Acidobacteriota; class Blastocatellia; order Pyrinomonadales; family Pyrinomonadaceae; genus PSRF01. The sequence continues at coordinate 17,679 of PSRF01000044.1, read as the reverse complement.
GATGGCTAGTCTTTAAACCAGTAGGGCGTCTTTTTTGTCCATGGCGATTTCGGGTAATTTCGGTGCAGTAGATCAAACGCAGCCTTGGACCAACGTCCTGTCTGTTTGTCAGTGCAACCATGTCGAGTGGAATTGACCGCGAGGTGGAGCGCTTCAGGCACTCTCGGGTCATCTTGATTTTTCGAGCCCCATTGGACCACTTGTTGGCACAAGTAATTCGGTGCAGCTCCAAGCGCGTCGAGTGCTTTGCGTTCTCGACGCGCGGTGGCCCGTTCAGTTGTAGTCAAGAAGGATGGTGCGGCGGTCAAGTCCGACGTAAAAGGTTTCGCAATTTTTGTATCCTCCTCGGTGCTTTCCGTGGGAGCAGAGAAGGCTGCTGAACACCACCAGTTGTCGCGATAAATATCCTGTTGATTGAGTGGAGTGGTGCGAGGCACACCTTGGTCAACTACCGGCTCGATACCAGGAAACTTTAGCCATGCGTAGATCGCTGCAAACCGCTTTGCCTCGGGTTGGGGTGCAGCCACGAAATCATCGAGGTATTTACTTAATTCAGGAACAAGCGTTTTCAGCGATGGGACAAGTTCCTCGGCAGTCTGGTTGTCGCCCAATAGCACAGCGCGTATCCACGCTGCCTGTATCAAGTCACGACTTAAATGCTGCGGCAGCGCGGAGCTCTTTGCAGCTTCTTTCAGCACCGAGAGCGGCAGCATTTGGTTGATTGCCTTGGCGGCGTCGGCGTCAAATAACGCCTTTCCCTGTAGTGCTTTCGATTCATCAGATATCTCGGAAGCCTCAGCGGGTACTTCGCGACCATCGTCGTTCCAGCTCAATCCTGCGGGCTTACGTGCTGCAAACTCGAGAAACTCGTTGAGATTAGTCGCCAGCAGCATTCGCTGACCGCGCATTAAGTTTAGCGATGATTCATCAAGACCTGCTGCTCCGACTTTTAAAAGTTGATCAAGCAGGGTTCGAGCGGCAGTTGTCTTTCCAGACTCAATCATTAGCCGCACGGCGTGAAAACGCCCCGACGAAAAGCCCGCTGAACCTGCCTTGACCTTCAACGCTTCAGCAATGAATGTTGGCGCTTGAGAATCTTTTCCGTTGATCTTAGTGAGGACTCCGATTAGCCACACCAGGGAGTGTGTTGCTTCCCACTTTTCCAGGCTGTGAGCCAGTGCTGATTGATTACTCCTTTGGATTGTAGCAATCCAATCAGTGAGATCGTCATTTGACGTGATGTCCACACTTTGCTTGGTTTTGTTTTCCTCTCCTTCGTCTTCCAGATACTTGTCGAGCAGTGTCGTGTAGTCCCACAGATCTTGTTTGATCCTCGAATTGTCGCGTTTGTTTAGTAGAGTTTCAGACAACTCATGCAAACGAGCCTCGGGATGCAGTCGCAGTCTGACAAGATCGGAAAGTCGCGAAGCGGATTCGTGCAGCGCAGAGAGTTTCCTATCGCTAAGAATCGCTTTTAGTTCTGTTTCAGCCTCAGTGAGTGATGACTCTCGAGTATCTGGCGAACCAAGACTCGACTTTCTAATCAGACTACGGGCAACGAGGTAACGAGCCGATTGTTGCCAGGGAGATGATGAATCTGAAGCTATTCCTTCGAACGCCAGTTTGGCCTGATCAAAATTTCCAGAGTAGAAGTTAGCCGCCGCGATCTGGTAATTCCGATCGGCGCGCGCGAGTGCATCAGCTGACAAATCTAATCCTTGAGGAATGTGACTTCCTTCTGAACAATTCGCGAAGACCTGATCCTGTCCTTCGATCCACGCTCGAATGACAGGATTGTCATTGCCATATTTCGCGACACGGGCACCTAATGTCTTGACTGCCGTATCAAACGCATCCTTTTGGCAGTTCACGAAACTCTCGTACTCGTTAGGCTTTTCACGGTTGCGATAAACCTCGATCTTAGGTGCCTCCCCTGAACCCAATGCTTTTTGACGCGCATCGGTCCAAGCTTTAATCCAGTCGCTGTCGCCCAGATCAAAGCGACTCTCAAGCCGGTCCTTCCACAGCTCCACCAAGGCTTTCTGTTCTTGTTCGGTAAAAGGAGAGCCGACAAGTTCGCGATAAGCCACGTAGAGATATGAGCGCGCGTACGTCGGTTGAACGACGCCAACCTGGCCGTGCGCAAAGCGTTCAAGTGGGTATGAAGGGTGCACTGTGAAAACAAATATCGCGTCGAGAGAAAAAGGACCACAGGCGAACACATGTGTCGTTTGAACAAACACAACCAATCCAAGAACCGCCACGAGGGAACGCGCGAGCTTCTGCCTCATCGGTAGTAAGCCTCCAGGGATTTCTCGAGTGTACGTTTAGACCAGGGATCGCGATTGAATATGTAAAGCCGCTTCACCTGTGGAGGAAGTGAAACAGTCTCATCTGTGGATAACCCTGCGCTCATCCTGCATGCTTGAGCAGGAAACTCATAACCGGACTGAAATCTTTCGGCGAATTGTCTGCTTTCGACCCCAAGCCGGAACATCATAGGAACGGCTTCGTTAACCGGCAGATTGTCTAACCAATTGTCCCCACTGCACCATGATGCCAATGCGGTAATGGATAACGGTACACTTTGTGGTAACTCGCGGCGGAGTTTCACCAGCAATTGTCGATAAAACGCGCGCTCCGAAACTGTTGCGTCGAAGTCGAGTTGCAGTCCAAGTACTCCGTCACGCACTACTGAGGTTAACTCAGAAATAGTTTGCTCGACCTGGGCCGCGTCGAGCGTCGGTCGGTTCTCTTGATCTGTTTCGATCCTGACGACGGCAACTAGCTTCGTATGAGGTGGAACCTCAAGAGGCTGTAATCGCGGTCTTGCTATTACTTTGTCACCGCTCAGTTGAATCCTCTTAACGAGAAAGGCAACACCGACTTTCTCTGGATCGATGAAATCGAGTCTTTCAGATCGTTCCCATGCCCACAACATTACCGGTGGCAATCGAGATAGGGACTGAGTTGCTGATAACCCTTTGGTTGGCGGAATGTCACGTCCGCGAACGACAACAATAACCAAAGTAACCAGCAAGACAACCGTTACAAGCCAAAACTTTTTGTTGAGGAGATGTTTCATTTTGGATTGATGCCGCGAAGTTTACACCAGCCAAAGTTCATTGAGAATTTCTAAATCCATAGTGTCGGGCAATTTGTAGGGGCGGCTCTTTGTGGCCACCCGTCTTGCTGAAATGATCATTGGGGCGGCCACGGGGGGCCGCCCCTACAAATCGGGAAACCGCCGAACTTAGCCACGCTTAGTCGCTCAACTTCCTTTTGCTATACTGCGACTGAATGGCCATTCATTTTCCCTAACGTGTAAAAAGAGGTTCGAGTAATGGAGCGTGAGACTCTTGAGTTTGATGTTGTGTTTGTCGGAGCCGGCCCGGCGAACCTAAGCGGTGCTTTGCATCTCTCGCAGCTGGTAAAGCAGCACAACGAATCAGTTGCAAGCGGAGTAACAAAAAGCGAGTCGCTTGGTGACGTCGAGATATGCGTAATTGAAAAGGGCGCGACGATTGGGGCGCATATCTTGTCTGGCGCGGTTATGGATCCACGTGCCTTGCGCGAACTCATGCCCGACTTTGTTGAGCAAGGAGCACCGCTGGAGTCTCCTGTTAAAGAAGACTTCTTTCTTTACTTAACCGAAAAGCACGCGATTCGTTCTCCAATTACGCCACCGCCACTGAAGAATCATGGCTATTACATCGTTTCACTCAATCGGCTTACTGCATGGTTAGGTGAAAAATGTGAAGAGGCAGGCATAAATATTTTTCCAGAGTTTCCTGGTGCAGCGATGCTTTATGACGAAGACGATCGTGTCATCGGCGTTCGCACAGGCGACAAAGGAATCGACAAGGAAGGAAAACAGAGAGCTAACTACGAACCAGGCGTGGATCTCCACGCGAAAGTTACCGTACTTGGAGAAGGGCCGCGGGGTTCACTCACGAAGCAATTAGTGGAACGACTCGGACTTGACGAAGGACGCGAGCCGCAGGTTTACAGCGTTGGCATTAAGGAGCTTTGGGAGTTGCCTGACGATAGATATCCCGCAGGTCGCGTCACACACACACTTGGTTTTCCGTCTGATTCACGCACCTACGGTGGTGGGTGGATCTATGGAATGCAAAACAACATTTTGAATATTGGATATGTAACTGGTCTCGACTATCGCGATCCCTTACTCGATCCACATGCCGAGTTTCAGCGGTACAAAACTCATCCTTTCATCGCGCGTCTGCTCGAAGGTGGAAAGCTGATGCGCTACGGCGCGAAGACTATTGCTGCGGGCGGTTATTTTGCGATACCGCAGACTTATGCCGATGGTGTCTTGCTGGTCGGCGACTGCGCCGGACTCCTAAATTCACAGCGACTAAAAGGAATCCACTCCGCAATCAAGAGCGGAATGCTTGCCGCCGAAACCATCTTCGACGCAATGATTGCGCGCGACTACTCTGCGAAACGGTTGCAGAGTTATGAGACTCGAGTTAACGACAGCTGGATTATTCCTGAGTTGAAGAAGGTGAGAAACTTCCATGCTGGTTTCAAGCATGGTCGTTGGCTTGGGATGGTAAATACGGGACTGCAGTTTGTAACGGGCGGCCGTTCGTGGGGACTGTTTGACCGTGACAAAGCGCAGCCCGGTCACACAGAAATGCAGAAGCTCTCGGCGTTTGGTTATCGCGGAGATGACATTGAACAGCGATACAACGGCTTAAAGTTTGACGGCAAGCTGACATTCAACAAGCTGACTGACGTTTATCACGCGGCAGTTGGGCATGACGAAGATCAACCGGCGCACCTGCACGTTCTCGACACGAATATCTGCTCGACACGTTGTGCCGAAGAATACGGCAATCCGTGTCAGCGTTTTTGTCCTGCGGCTGTTTACGAGATAGTTGAAGACGGAGCGAACGGCAAGCGGCGCTTACAGATCAACTTTTCAAACTGCGTTCACTGCAAAACCTGCGACATCATGGATCCCTACCAGATCATTAACTGGGTCACTCCGGAAGGCGGTGGTGGCCCAGACTACAAAGGGATGTGAGCTTATGGTTCGGCTGGTCCCTTCCCGCCATCTGGCTTGATAGAGAAATTAACCCGGCCGCGGATTACTTCTTCGAGTGCGATGCGAGTGGGTTTGTGCTTTTGTGGATCGATCTCAATACGTGGTTGTGCGCCGCGCTGTAATTGTTTGCTTCGCTTGGCGGCGAGAATAATAAGGCGGTATTTGGAATCAACTTCTGGCGAATCTGCTTCCTGAACTCCACTTTCAATCTCTTCTTTTGTGGTAACCATAATTAGTGCTCCTGACTCCTGTTATCTGCTAAACAATATAGATTTTAGCTTGTCTCAAAATTTTCAATCACTGCGCGGACCAGGCTCTCTTGACGTTTTCGGCGAGCGCGCTCGGCGTTAATAATGGCCGCCAGTTGATTCGATGCACGCTTGACGTTGTCGTTAATAATTACGTAGTCAAAGGCTGAGTACTGCCGCAACTCCTCTGGTGCATTCCGCAGACGAACCTCTAGTTGTTCGGGTGTGTCTGTGCCGCGCGCGATCAATCGCCCTCGTAAAGTGTCATACGACGGTGGGAGAATGAAAATACTCACCGCGTCGAGCGAGAGATCGCGAACACTAGCTGCACCTTGGACGTCAACTTCGAGAATGATGTCTAACCCAGTCGCCGTTTCTTCGGCTAGTTGACGCTTTGCTGTCCCATACAGATTGCCATGGACGGTGGCCCATTCAAGGAACGCACCCGCAGCAACCATTTCTTCAAAAGTCTTTCGATCTACAAAAAAATACTCGCGGCCTTCAACCTCACCGTTGCGCGGCGCACGAGTCGTGTACGACACAGAATAGCTGAGATTTGGTACAACATCCAACACGCGGCGAATAAGTGTGCCTTTACCACCGCCGGAAGGCGAGCTGACAACGAAAAGCGTACCGTGATCGGGTCGCCGCTGAATTGTTAAAATTTCTTCGAGTTCCGTCGTCCTACTCGACATTCTGAACCTGCTCGCGGAGCTTCTCGACCTCAGCTTTAATTGCCAATCCGGCCTCCTTAATGGCGAGATCAGTCGATTTTGAGAGCGTGGTATTTGCTTCTCGATTTAGTTCTTGCAAAAGAAAATCCAACATCTTTCCAGTCTCGCCAGGCGCGTCGAGCGCCTCCTGAAACTGGGAGAGATGGCTACGAAGCCGAACCATCTCTTCACTGACGTCGCTGCGGTCCGCTAAGTACGCGACCTCCTGGGCCAGTCGGGCCGGGTCAATTTCAACTAATTGTCCCGCGCGATTAAGTAACTCACCAATTCGTTTTTGTAGACGAAGTCGATACGCTTCGGCTAAACCCGCCGCTGACTGTTCGATAGTTGGAACAAGTGCCTCGATCTTTTGCAGTCGTTCACGCAACTCGGCTCGGAGTGCTTCGCCTTCCTGCTGCCGCATCTTCTCAAGTTCATCGAGACCCTGATCGACTGCTTGCTCGATGGCCGCAACGATTCGTTCGTCAATTCCATTCCGGGCTGGTTGAAGCGCACCAGGAATTCGGGCGAGAACGTTTATATCAAGGACACCCTCGATGTCGAATTCCCTTTGCATTTCGCGGAGGGCACTGATGTACCCGGCGATCAGTGGGCGATTCAGTTCGTACGCAACTTGTGCCGTTCGCTCCAGGCTGATCGTCACGTCAACTCGTCCGCGGGATAGTCGCGAGTTAATACGTCGCTTTATTGCAGGCTCGAGAGAAGACAGTTCGGCGCCGACGCGCAAATGAATGTCTAGGAAACGATTGTTTACAGTTTTCAGATCGACGGAAACAGTGAAGTCGTCACCTGAAATAGAGCCTCGACCATATCCGGTCATTGATTTCATAGAATGATTCCTGGTTTGTTAATTAAACTGTTCGACGCTAGCAACAAGCTCCGCTTCTTCATCAGCGAATTGCAGTTCATAGAGTTTGCGGTATTGCCCTGCGCGTGCCAGCAATTGTGAATGAGACCCCATTTCAATAATGCGTCCTGACTCCATTACCACAATCGTGTCTGCACGACGAATGGTTGAGAGTCGATGAGCAATCACGATTGTGGTTCGATCCTTAACAAGGTTCGCGATGGCGCGTTGTACCAATCGTTCAGACTCAGCGTCGAGTGCAGAAGTAGCTTCGTCGAGAATTAAAAGCGGAGCGTTAACCAGAATGGCACGAGCGATCGCCAGTCGCTGACGTTGTCCCCCGGAAAGAAAGACGCCCCGTTCACCGACAATGGTGTTGTAGCCGTTCGGCATCTCCTGAATAAAGTCATGAGCGAAGGCGATTGACGCAGCGTTCTCAATCTCCTGATCCGTCGCATCGGGTTTTCCGTATGCGATGTTGTGTCGAACAGTGTCGTTAAAGAGGACCGTTTCCTGGGTGACGAGCGCGATTTGTGCGCGAAGGCTAGCGAGACTTGCGTCCCTCAGATCAATTCCATCCCAGAGTACCTGGCCTGAACTCGGATCGTGAAAACGAGGCAGCAGTTTACTTAACGTGGACTTCCCACCTCCTGATTCCCCGACCAGCGCGACCATCGTGCCTGCAGGAACCGTCAAACTAACATCACGAAGGACTGATCTCGTTTCATTTGCATAGCCGAAAGAGACATTCTTGAGTTCAATCTGTGATCGCAACGCAGGAAGTTGAATTGCTCCAGGCTTCTCTTTAATAGTGGAGTGTTCATCCATCACTTCCCACACGTGTTGGGCTGCAGCGATTGCTTGTTCCATGCTGTTCTGCAATCGCGACAGTTTGCGCATTGGATCGTAGCTTCGAAACAAAAAGAACAGGAAGGTTACGAACTGTGCTGCGTTCATGTGCCCTGCGATGATCTCTCGCTGACCGAAAAACAGTAACAGCACAACGAACACGATTCCGATCATCTCGATCGTTGGCGGTGAAGCACCTGCGATGCTCGCACTACGCAGGTTCGCACGCAGAATGCTTTTAGCTACTTTTGAGAAACGTGCTTCTTCGCGTTTCTCAGCTTGATAGGCTTTGACAATTGACTGGTTCGCGAGAGCTTCCTGGGCGGTATCAGTCAATCGCTTGCTTCCCTCAAGACTCTCGCGTGCGAGATTTCGAAGTGCTTTGCCGAATTTTGCTGTCAATACTGCGATGATTGGTGCCAACGCCAACGCACCAAGCGTTAACCTCCAACTGAAATAGAAAGAGGCCGCGAGAAAAAAGATTAACGTGAAGCTCTCACGCAACATGTCGCGAACCGTGCTAGTGACGGCGGTCTCGATTGCGGCGGCGCTCGAAATGAGCCGCGACACCAGGTAGTTGGTGCGATGTCGCTCGAAAAACGTGGCCGACTGAGCGAGTAGATGGTTGTACAAATCCTGGCGTAGTTTCAAAACGGCGGATTGACCGATTCGAGCCATTAAATAGGTCGAGAGATACTCGGCGATTCCTTTTGCGAGAGTGAAGACGATTAGAAGCAAAGAAATCATTTTCAATGCTTCAATCGGCTGATCGGGAATCACTCGCTGTAGACCGTAAAGAGTTGCTGTGCGATGGCCAGCGCCGGAAACGAAGGCCTGCTCAAGGATAGGTACAATCAAGCCACCGGTTGCGCTTTCAAGCACGCCAACCAGGACCATTGAAAATGTAGCCAGTGTGAATATCGGCCAGTGAGGTCTAAGGTACTTTGACAGTCTGCGAAAATCGCGCATCTCTGGTTGCGAAAGCCTGCGAACAGTTGCTATAAGGAAGGTAGAAGACGGCCCAAATCTTTAAAAACCAACTATACTTAGCCCCCCTTTATTGCGTCAAGGCTGACTCTTTTGACCCCTTTGCAACTGTCGACTCCTCGCGCGTTACACTTTTAACGCCAAGGTCTGTACGAAATTGGGTTATAATTTTTGCTTCGTGCAGGACGGCGTTTTTGAAACAATTGGGTGGGAACAAGCAACTTGGCACAACAAACACCAGTAAATAATAAGTACGCCGGCAAGCGACTTTTGATCGCTGACGACGACACCGACATGCGCTTGCTCCTTGCGGAGTACTTTCGCCGATTAGGGTTTCAAGTGGAAGAGCGTGAGAGCGGACAAACTGCATTTGAAGCAGCATCTCGAGGGCCTTTCGATTGCTTCATTTTCGACGTATCCATGCCTGGCATGTCAGGATTCGAGTTGTTGAAGAGAGTACGTGATCGTGGCATTCAAACGCCGGCACTGTTTCTCACGGCTCACGACGCGTTATCTGACAAAGTTGCGGGATTTGAAGCAGGCGCTGACGATTACCTTGCCAAGCCCTTTAGTCCGCGGGAACTTGAATATCGAGTTGAGGCGCTTTTAAGGAGAGGCGGTATTACTACGACCGAGCTTGATGAAGAACGAATCGAAGTTGGTGATTTAGTTATTGACAAACGTCGACACGAAGTCTTGCGAGATGGAACGCGAGTAGACCTTACCCCACTTGAATTTCAAATCCTCGAGTTACTGGCGTCCGAGCCTGGGCGGGCGTGGTCCAGGAATTCATTGCTCGATCGGGTTTGGAGCACTGACTACGAAGGCTATCAAAGGAACATCGATCCGCATATCAATCGACTCAGGAAGAAACTCGAAACGGATCCTAAAAATCCACGGTACGTCCTTACTGTCCGTGGCGTTGGTTACAAGCTCAACGAGAATCCCTGAATCACAAGCGTTACTCAAAAGCGGTCGCGACTGTGTCAAAACTCAAAATATTCAGTCTTAGTTAGTGTAAGTCGTGTGATTTCGAGAACAGTTTTTGTCCTGGAGAACTAGCGATCCACCAATCACACGAACTAACACTAACTAAGCCCAAGGCAGACTTGAGTTTTGAAAGAGTGTCTAGTAACGAGGGGGTACCTTCTAGTCAAGTTAAGGAACGAAAGGTTGAGCGATAGCACCCGTCGCTACCGCTCTGGGTTCCTTTTAAGGTCAATCGATTGAAGTTTTCTGATTTACTGAAGTCTAGCTCCCAAGGAGACCTTCTCTGAATGTTGTGGTTGGTTGGCTCAGGATTTCTGTTAGTTTGGTTCATACTAAAATTCGTACTTCATAAACAAGGGATGGTTCACACACTTCTCCTTGTTGGAGTTTCCATACTAGTCGTACAGTTTGCCGCCCATCGTAAGGTGCAATATCAAAAATCCATTTCACGTAAGTAGATTGCCCGCGCGTCAGGTCTGCAAATCCCTCAAATCGGTCGGTTTTTACTGCCTTTGCAAGGAAAACATTTCTTGACCTGCCTTTGTGGTTCGGCAACAATGCGGTCGTTTGAAGCATCAACAGTCATGTGAAGGTAGTTCCGCACGGCCACGTTCTTGTTTCAGGCTGAACCGAAGTCCAACCAGGAGTTCTATTCGTCATGATTTTAAGCAGTATTTGGCGGCGATTGTTTGTCACCGCAGTGGGCGTTCTGTTACTCGCAACCTTCGTCTTTGCACAGAGTGATACTGAGCGACAAACAGTCGCCATTACTTATCCGCTCGATGAGACCGTAACGGTTAAATTCCGAGGAACAACTCTACTACCGAGACTAAAAGGTGAAGCGAAGGTCAGACGTGCGGGACGAAAGGGGACCAGCGTTCAATTCGGTGTGGAAGATTTACCTCGTGCCTCTGAGCTCGGAGGAATCTACACGACCTATGTCCTTTGGGCCATTTCACCAGATGGTCATGTTGACAATCTCGGTGAACTCAAACGGAGCGGAAGCTCGTTCGTAAACTCGAAACTCGAAGTCACTACGCCGCTTCAAACCTTTGCGTTGATCCTCACCGCTGAACCGCACTTCCTGATGAAGGTTCCGAGCCGTATGGTGGTGCTGGAGAACTTACCTCCGCAGCGTCTACATGGTGCACAGATCGAAACTGCGGATGTTCGCTACATCGGCAACTCCAGCGATTACTTCCGCAACACACGCGTTCCTGAGATAGCTGATCGCGATTATCGCGAGACTCCAGTTTCATTGCTCGGTGCGCGTCAATCACTTGCGCTCGCGAAATACGCAGGCGCTTCGCAGGACGCTCCTGACGAGCTGCAAGTAGCAGAAGATGAACTGCAGGCGGCGGAACAGGCGTGGCGGTTGAATCAACCTGTTTCAGAGGTTGATATCAAAGCTCGAAAGGCGACGTCCAGTGGTGCACGTGCGGAGGAGACTGCTGTAGTCCGTCGTGCGGCCCGTGTTCGTCGCGAAGAGATTCAGCGTCGTGATGAAGCGGTTCGTACGGCTGAACAGTCAGCTGACAATCTGCAACGTGAAAATGAGAGGCTGCGTGCAGCGCTCGACAAAGAGAAGCAGGCTCGCGAACTTGCTGAAAGGGATGCGGGTAGCGCTAATGATCAGCTACGAGAAAAACGCGTCGAGATTGCACGGCTTCGGGATGAGCTTACTGCAGTGCGAGCGGAAAGCGATGACGCTAAAGTCAAGCTTGCGCGAATTGAAGGTGAGAAGCAGGCCGAAGCTAATCGACTGGAAGCGGAAAGACGTGCAACAGAACGTCGCAATGCGGAAGTTACTTTAAAAGCTACCCTGTCGAAGTATGGGACATTAAAAGAGACGGCCACTGGCTTTCGTCTCGTTCTTCCAGAATCGATCTGGAGTAGTGCGCGAACAGCAACATTATCCTCTGCGGCTCAAGCGAAACTGGAACCACTGGCAGCGTTGTTGGCTAGCAATCCTGATTATCAACTCCTGATTGAAGCGTACACTGATAGCAAGGGTGACGAGGTATCGCTACAGCAGTTGACCCAGGAGCGTGCGCGGGTGTTGTCAGATCGGTTCCAATCGGCGGGTGTTGAAGCAACGCGTATTCAGGCGAATGGAATGGGTGCGTCCAATCCGGTAGCCCCGAATACGACCGTGGCTGGTCGGTCCAGGAATCGTCGAGTTGAAATTACGTTCACCTCGCCGAAAAACACCGCGTCGAACTAATTTGGGGTGCGGCCTGTGACCGCTTTGCGCCGCTCACGATCGACGCGATTTCAATCAGTGAAGCGTCGTTCCTGAGTTCTACGCGCCACACTCCCATAGATCGATGTCTCCACTTGAAATCCTACAACTGGTCGGCTACAGCGTGGGCGCTCTCCTGCCCATGTGGATGGCCTACCAGTTAGTCTCCAACCGTAACCGTCTAAATTCTCTGGAAAGAATGCTGTTTGCCCTAGCCCTCACAATGGGCGGTTGGCATACCAGCAATCTCGTTATAACTCTCCATACTCTTTTCGGTCTCAGCTTTGACACGTGGACTTCGATCTTACGGTTGGCAGATACGATTGCGGTCGTCAGTATCACGTTTGCGTATTCCTTTCTGCTTCACGTTCACCTGCACCTTTGGGCCAATGCACATGATCGACCGTTAACGTCAGGCGAACGTTTGCGTGTCTATCTTTGCTATTTACCAACTCTCTTTCTATTCGTTGCCGTTCCGCGTCTATGGACCGGTGACTACGCTCCGATGTTGACGAAGCTGAAGCCCTTTGTCTTTCCGTTTGCGCTGTGGATCGCCTACGTACTCGCATTGATCGCAGTTACTGAATTGTTGATTGCACGACACAGTTCAAACCCAAGCGAAAAACGAATTATGCGGACACTTGCCGCGTCTTTCGTTGGAGTTGGTTTTGTGATCTTCGCTGCGTTGGCTTTTAGTGTCGGTGAAGGCACATTAGCTGGAGTCTACTTGAAGACGCTGGCGAATCTTGGTTCCTTACTGCCCTCAGTTTTACTCGCTTATTACATCTATCGATATCGGTATCTTGAAATAATCATCGAAGAGAGCCTGGTTGTTGTTACCTTCGCGACGGTGGTGCTCACGGTCTACGTCTATGGAATTCGTACGCTCGGCGACCTGGTAACACAACGCTATCCTGTCGTTAGACCGGGCGTGGTCGAGGCGATTCTGATTCTGACCCTGACTCTACTTGCAGCACCCATGCGCGGTTGGCTGGCCCAACGCTTTCATAAGTTGTTTGAACGAGAAGCGGCTCTTTACAAAGAGATCGTAGCGCGCATCGGCTCGTACGCAGGTCAATATAAGGATCTACCGGAGTTGCTACAGTTCGTAGAAGAAAGAACGACCGCAATGTTGGGCCTCCGACAGTTGTCAATCTTCGTTAGTCCAAATGGCAACGGTAGTTCGACCGATTCAGTTTGGGTTGCGAAAGTACTTGAACTCTCTCGCGCGAATGCTTGGTCGCCGATTGAAGACGATCCCTTGTTGAGTCAACGCGGATACAAGCTTGCCTATCCACTGCGACGTGAAGATAAAGTTGCGGGCTTACTCGCAGTCGATCCGATGCCGGGAAGTCTTACTCCAGATGCGCGGTCGGTGATTGAGATACTTGCAGACCAGGTGGCGATTGCGATCGACGATTCTCGCTTGTTCGAAGAGAACGTCCGGTTGGAAAGGGAACTTGCCGAACGCGAGCGTCTGGCGTCACTGGGGCAAATGGCGGCGACGGTCGCGCATGAAATCAAGAATCCACTCTCGGCAATTAAGTCAATTGCGCAGGTAATGCGAGAGGATGAAGCGCTGACGTCAGAGTATTTGCGTGATTTGACCTTAATAGTTGGTGAGACCGACCGATTAAGTCAAAGTGTTACCCAATTGCTAAGTTTCGCGCGGAGAGAGAGTCCTGCAGAACGACCTCTGACGGTGGATGAATTATTGAGATCGATTGTGGATCTGTTTCAGGCAAATGCGCGCGAACAGGGAGTCAATCTCAATTACGAGGCCCGTGTTGACGAAAAGTTAAACGGTAGGGCGGTTTCTGCGTTGCGTGATGCGTTATCGAACCTCGTACTGAATGCCCTTCAGGCCACGGACGCTGGCGAGAGTGTTTCGTTGCGCGCTGTAGTTGAGAAACGAGACCTTCTAATCACGGTAACCGATAGTGGCAATGGCGTGCCTGCTGATTTGCGTGAACGCATTTGGGAACCGTTTTTCACAACGCGACAAAGAGGCACAGGTCTCGGTCTAGCCATTGTGCGTAAGCGCATGCAGGAAGCGGGTGGGTCGGCATGGCTTGGTACATCTCGAAGTAACGAAGGTGCGGTGTTCCATTTGAAAGTACCGATCGAGTACTTGAGCAGCTGAATGTTCGTGATCGACAGCAAGATCAGAACAAGGAGCGGAGCGACTGTTTCAACCACAATTCAATCGCTTTGCTCCTGACCGCGACTGTCCAACTCACAATTCCACTCATGCCCGATAATTCAGTTCGCTTCGCTCGGCTCTGATAACTCTCTTCGTCTCGCTCGAATAACACTCTGGAACTTTATCGACAGCGTTGCGTGTTTAGGTTGGCCCAACTGAAACGCCCGTTGAGATCAAACGGTAATTGCAAGTTTCATGCGATTCAGTGGCGCTCACTCTTCCCAGAGAAGCGATCTACAAATGTATTTTGCTAGAGAGAAGGAGAAGTTTCTATGACAATGCGAAAAATTGTGGGCGCGCTGGTTCTATGCCTGGTAGTGGCACTTGGCCTGAATGTAGCAGTCGCCAAAGCACAGTCGGAACAAGGAACTGCACAACAAGCCGTAGCAGCAAGTGATGAAACAAATCTCGATACACAACTTTACCTGATTGTTGGCTCAGATCGTGATGTACCTGATTCAAGATTACCAACTGCTTTAGATGGAGTGGTGAAACAACTGCGCTCGGCGTTGCCATACAGAAACTATCGGCTCGCTGCGACAGTGATGAATCGGGTTAAGAACGAGGGCAGACTGAATTTGCGATGGCTTGGCGGTCCGTTTGCAACAGCAGCATCATCGTCTGTGACGCCAAGCTTTAGCGAGTTTCGAGTGCGAACAGTGAAGTTAGTGCGTAACACTGAAGGTCAACCAATCGTCCAGATGATCAATTTCACGTTTGGGGCTCGTATACCGATTCAAACGGGAACGGCAATCGCTTCAAACGGTCCTGCGGCTCCGGTGATCAATTATGAGAACACAGGCCTCGATACGGACATCAGCATGCGCGAAGGCGAGCCGGTAATTGTTGGAACACTCAACATTGGCCCATCGGGAGATGCGATCATCCTGGTGGTTTCCGCAAAAAGAACATCTAAGTAACAGTCGCAGTAGACGGAGACAGGCAGACTGGAAGACAGGGAGACGGGGAGATTAGGAGGCGGGAGAGACGCGAATTGCGTGTTCCACGTCCTTTTCTCCCCATCTCCGTTTCTCCCGTCACCCTGCCTCCCAGTTTCCCCAGTCTCTCCGTCTACCCGTCTCCCTGTCTAGCCTGTGTGGCACGCGATGCGCTAGGGAAACAATTGGCAGTAGTCTTAAACTACCCCGGAAGTGAGAAAAGAAACGTTGCGATTAATGATTGTCGACGACGAAGAGGCCGCGCGGTATGGCATGCGCCGAGCTCTGACTACGTTTGGCTACAACATCACTGAAGCTGGGTCCGCAGAAGCGGCCAGGCTCCTCCTCAAACAACAGGAAATCGATCTGTTGCTGCTCGACGTGAATTTACCGGGTATGAGTGGCCTGGATTTCCTGCGCGAGTTGAAGCAGAGTAACGGCAATGGACCACTGGTGATCATTGTGACCGCGCACGGTTCGGAACGCATGGCTGTCGAGGCAGTAAAGGCCGGCGCCTACGATTACCTCTCAAAACCATTCGAGCTCGACGACATTCGGCTCGTTGTAAAAAACGCTGCGGAAACAATTCAGTTACGACGCGAGAACTATTCGTTGCGTCGACGGATTGAAGTCGAACGTTCACAAAGAGGCGCACTGATCGGCAATTCAGAAGCCATGCAACGCGTTCGCTCAATGATTGAAAAGGTTGCTGAGACTGACGCGACGGTTCTGGTCCGTGGTGAATCGGGAACCGGAAAAGAGCTTGTAGCACGTGAGATTCATGAGCGAAATTCCGCACGCCGAAACGCCTCTTTTGTTGCTGTCAATTGTGCGGCGTTACCGTCCGAGTTGATTGAGTCGGAGTTGTTTGGTCACGAGAAAGGTGCTTTCACAGGCGCTGCGGCCAAGCGGGAAGGGAAGTTTGAACAAGCCCACGGTGGGACGTTATTTCTCGATGAAATCGGTGATATGAGCTCGAATGTGCAAGCGAAACTGCTTCGGGCATTGGAAGAGCGACGTATCGAGCGCCTTGGAAGTAATGAATCGATTCCTGTTGACGTGCGAATCGTCAGCGCAACCCATCGACCGCTCGAACAGGAGATTACAAACGGCAACTTCCGCGCTGATTTGTTTTATCGTCTTCGTGTTGTGACCATCGACATTGCTCCCTTGCGAGACCGCCGTGAGGATATTCCGATCCTCGCCGAAACATTTTTACGAATAGCGTCGGAACGGTACGAACTGGAGCAGCGTCCACTGGGACAAAGTGCGCTAAAACGGTTGTTGGAATACAACTGGCCGGGAAATGTTCGCGAGCTCAAAAACACGATCGATCGTGCCGTGATCATGGCTGAAGGCGATGAAATAACAGTTCGTGATCTGCCAGACGAGATCACTGCTTCACTATCGAAGGATGGAATCGTATCAGCAAGGGACAATGACGGGGATGGATTGAAGGTTCCATTCACAGCGGATTTTCGTGAAGACAGACGTGAGTTTGAACGACGTTACATCACCCGTTGTTTGGAACACACACAGGGTAACGTGACCCGCGCCGCTGAAATCCTCGACATGCATCGACAGTCTCTGCAGCATAAGTTGCGTCAATTGGGACTGGGTCGACGGTACGTCTCGGTCGGAGGTGAGAATCTGGACGAAGAATAGGTTATGCAGCAGCTTCCGTTCAACTGAAAGATTTTTGTGGCGATGAACTGTAGGGGCGGCACTCCGTGGCCGCCCCTTGTTGTTATTACGGCTCCGTCAAATTAATTGGGAAGACTCGCGCTACAGCTCCAAATTGGGCGACCACGGAGTGCCGCCCCTACAAAGAGTTCGCACTTCTGGTTTATTCTCTCCAAAACATATCTAAGGAGCTATCAATGAAAGCACGACTCGACGCAATCATTCAGCGCGAACAAGCCGAGTATCTCGATCAGCTGTTAACTGACGCCGATCCACTTCTCGCCGAGATGGAGAAGGACGCTGCAGAGAACAATGTGCCCATCGCTGATCGTGAAGTCGCGAAATTCCTGGCGATCACTGCTCGCGTCTCAGCGGCTCGGAAAGCACTCGAGATCGGGATGGCCATCGGCTACTCCGTTGTTCATCTTGCACGAGGCATGGGAAGTGGCAGCCTCGTAGTAACGATTGAACCCGACGAAGAGAGGATTCGCAGGGCTTCTGACTATCTCAATCGTGCAAATTTGATGGATGGTGTTCGCATTGAACGTGGCAAAGCTCTCGAGGTAATGCCACGCCTCAACGAAACTTATGATCTTCTTTTCATCGATGCGGTAAAGGAAGAATACAAGCGATATCTCGATCTCGGTTTGCCGAAGCTCCGCACGGGTGGTGTTGTGATAGTTGATAACCTTCTGTGGGGTGGAAGAGTAGCAAAACCTTCACCAGACGAAGATTCATCTACAGTTGCACTCCGGGAATTCAATCAGTACTTCATTAGCCATCCACAGCTACGTGCTGAAGTGTTGTCAGTTGGTGATGGTCTCGGATACGCAGTCAAGATCTAAGTGTCTTGATCAATGGTTCTTTTGCATGTTAAGTTCGCA
>PSRF01000327.1 GCA_003175865.1 Blastocatellia bacterium | reverse complement strand
ATGAGATTCAAAATGGTGAAAAGCGAGCGAGTGAGATACTCCGAAAAAATAGACGGATCGGATTTAAAAGCTCATCGCAGTTTGTAGTTACTTGCATTCGAAGCGAGCGTGCGGTTCGAGCATTGGTTCAGCTTATTTCGCAGTCTGTGTTTGCTGATAAAGTGCATTCTGCCAGCGATCACTGCGACGAACATAAAGTGAGCTCACCCAAACAGGACTCGGTACCGGCTTGCCTCCGCACATTGTCTCTTGAGCTGCATGGTAAGTCAGCAACGCGGTATTTGCGTCGAACAACGTTAACTCAAACTGATCGACTGTAAAACTTTTGACAACGCAAGCCGGACTGCCGACGAACGCAACCACTGGAGCTTTGTTGGTCCGCCCACCGAAGCCAACCTCGACATGATCGTCAGAGAGAAACCCCCTGGAAGAACTTCCCATCGCGCTTTTGCCATGCTTCCCACGATTGCTTCTCGAGTTTTACCAACGTGTCTTTCAGCGCATCGTTGTCTGTTTGTGTTGATTGACCTACGGCCAGTGAGATGAAAGCAAGAATCAAACAATCGACACGCGCAGAGGTTTTCATCTGTTTCGTCCTCCTCAAATTTTGACAGTTCAACATGCTACTGCGGAAAATCTTGGCCTCTCGCTTCGCGTATTGCGACCCTAATGATCGCTTTGACGCGTTCGCTGTAACGAGTCTCCAGATCTTTATCATGATGTGTAAAACGCCCGCGCAGTTCGTCGACTGTCACTGTCTTGTACATTTGATCCAGCGTGGTCACGCCTTGTAGCAACGCGTCATGTACACCCTTGACCACAGCGTCGAGCAGCTGGAGTTCCAGATTCAGAAACTCTTTATCGTGAAACGCTGGACCATGCCCAGGAATAATTACACTTACATCCAATTGTGCGAGTGCGCGCAATGTGGCAGCTTGCCTGCTCGGCGGCGGACTGATGTAAGGAATCGGAAATGAGATAGCATCTCCAGTGATGAGGACCTTTTCTTTGGGCAGATAAAGAACAGTTGTCCCTTCGGCGTCGCCCGTCACACTTATGAATCGAAACTCTCTGCCACCGTGGTGAAGGGTGAGCTTATCGAAGTAGGTTAACGTAGGATAGATGCGTTTCAGGTTCACGCTTTCATCGCGAAAACTCTCGTAGTCCCTGAGGTCCGCTTCGTCCCGAGCACGTTGCTCGGGCGTCAAATCTGTTCCGTCTCTGCTTACCGGTGGCGATCTCTTTTTCAAAAGCTGCTCGCAGCCTCGTCGCTTCCGCATTGAACCTGACCGGAAATTCGTTCGCCACGTTCTGCATATATTCGCGTGTCTGTTCTGTAGCAATAATCTCCACGCCGGGAAACGCCTGCGCATAGACCTCATTTCCCGACCAGTGATCAGGATGCCAGTGGGAATTCACGACATAGCGCACGGGCTTATCAGTGATCTTTCGTATCTCAGCAAGGATCAGCCGCGCGCTAGATGGGCGCGTGTTTGTATCAAACACCAGGACGTCGTTCTCGTTGACGATGACAGTCGAATTCAATTGCCGCACGTAACTGTCTCGCATCGTCATGAATTGATAAATGCCATCAGCGATAACTGTTTTCCTGATGTCGTTACCTGATGCGCTCATGCGCGAGATGTCAGTTTGCGAATCTGCCGCCACAGCAGACGCGAGCAGTATCAAGCAGATCCCGAACACTCGGTTCTTTCTTCTAAGTCGGACCATGCAGGTGTCCTTCAATGTTTGGGTGGTAAGAATAGAGCTGTCTTCTTAACGTGTTTGTCTGTTGATTGGTTCAGTTTCGTTTCGTGGTGAGTAGAATAGTCAAGCAGTAAGCAATTCTTTGGATTAGGTTTCAGAAATTAAGGTTGGTCCTCGTATTTGTTAGATCAAAGCGCGAGCGTTAGGTTCTAACGCAGGAGGTGAGGTGATCTCCCGTAAGAAACTCTTTATTGATTCGGAGTGCCGAATCGCAGTCGGTACTCGGTAGAATTAAGAAAGCCGTTCACCATCGTGCGAAAGTCTGTTGGATGAGCGGTCAGGTAATTGAGCCATGAATTGTAGCCGTCAGTCTCCGGTGTACGACGCAGATAACCGTAGTACTGCATAGCAACGAACGCTCGGTTATACTCCGCATTGGTTACCTCATCCGAATCGGCGATGAAGCGTAAGACATGCGCGCGCGTCAACGTTCCCGCATCCAGCCGACTCACTAAGTCGGCGATGTTCAGCGTCACCTTGTTTGTCCCGTCAGGATTAGAAGGGTCAGGCGCGGTAACTTGTGTGAATTGATAACCTCCGAGAAGTGTGCGCACGTACTCGCTATTCGATTTCCCACCGTAAAGCGCGATGAATTCATTCCGATGAGTAAACCCATCAGTGAATGTTGCTTTCAGAGCGAAGACCTCGGTCGGTGTCGTTCCGGACACTGCCTGCATATCAGGGAAGATCTCGGCGTACTGAGGTAGTCGAGCGAATGCGACTCGATAGAATCGAAATACGAAATAGCCCTTAAGGCGAAACTCCGGTGAGCCGAAGAACGATGACGACACCAGGATGCGATCGCATTGCGCAGATGGCGAGTTCGGATCGACGTTAAAAGGATTAACGCAGCCCTGTAGTACGTTGGACCAGGCAACAAAGCCCTCCGGTTCAGGCTCGCGCGTTAGGAAGTCGAGGTACTGCTGCCTGACGAAAGAGTCGATGGCGAGTGTTGGGTTCGGCCCGGGAGAGATGTCGTTGTCTAAGATTATGAGAGTCGCGTCTACCTGTGATCCAAGTGTTGCCCCTCTTGGATCGCTCAAGTGCAGCTGCACTGACTCATTTCCTTCAACGAAGGCGTCGTCAGTTAGCGGCACTGCAACACTTTTTTGGCTCTCGCCTGGCGCGAAGGTAACCGTAACAGCTGTCGATGAGTAGTCGCAGCGAGCGTAAGCGACACCGTGGTTATTGACTGTGTCGTCACAGCGGACAGGCGACGGATCGTCCACCGTCTGAAAGGCAACAGATGACGTGCCTGTGAGATCGCCACTGCGTTCGACACGAATGAGTGCGCTTTCATCTTCTTCCAGCGCAACGAAATTTGACGCGCCAAATTCAATAGCGGTTACGCCAGGAGTCGGTGTTGGTGTTGGGCTTGGCGTTGGTGATGGCGTTGCGGTTGGTGTCGGCGTCGGTGTGGGAGTTGTTGGACCGAGCAAACGGACCAGCGACAAGTGCGGTTCACCATTGACGACATCGAACTCTCCACCAAAAACGATCTGACCACTCGGCAGTACTTGTATCGCATGGACTACGCACGCGTCGCACTCGAGTCCTGAGCGCATTGGAAAAGCATCGTCAAGACTGCCGTCCGTATTGAGTCTGAAGAGGCGCATTGGTGCACTAAGCGTATCAACGAGTGTTGGGCCAACAACTATCTTTCCATCAGGTTGAAGTGCCAGTGCGCCAACACCCTGATTAGGTACAGACTGGGCTGCGTTTGGGTTGACCGGGACGAACGACGTATCGAGGCTACCATTAGGGTTGAGTCGCGCGATGCCAGGACGCGACGTGCCGTTGTAGTGCAGGAATATTCCGCCGATGATGATCTTTCCGTCGGGTTGCAGGATCATCGCACGCACGGTGTTGCCATTTGTATTGTCAGGCCCACCACCTGGATCGAAGCTGGTGTCAACAGTGCCGTTTGTATTCAGCCGTGCGATGTTGTTGCGAGCGACGCCGCCGATGCCATCGAAGAGACCGCCAACGAGTAACTTGCCGTCAGGTTGTACCAGGAACGTGATTACTGTCTGATTGAAAGTGACATTGTAGGTATTGTCCAGGCTGCCGTCCGCGTTGAGCCTCACAATCCCGTTCAGAGTGAACGTGCCCGTTGTGATGATCTTGCCGTCTCCTTGAATGGCGACTGCAAGGCCGGTGACGAACTCGGGTGGCGTGAAACTAGTATCGAGCGTGCCGTTGGCATTGAGACGTGCAAGGGGGATCCTGTTGGGCGATCCATTGAGATACATTGAGCCGCCGAGAATGACGCGTCCATCAGGTTGGAGCGCCATCGCATAAATATCTGAGGAGTGGGAGAACGGTGGAGTGAATGTGGTGTCAGTCGTGCCGTTGGCGTTCAGGCGGCCAATGCCATTTAGGTGGGTCGCATTTAACTTCCCCGAACCGATTAATCCAGTACTGCTGAAAAAGCCTACGAGAAGCTTATCGTCAGGTTGCCGGATAAGAGCCTGGACCTCGGTATCTCTACTTGGACCATTCGAGTCGAATGTGCCGTCAACCGCGCCGTCAGCGTTGAGTTGCACAACGGATTCCGACGGTACGTCATTAAAAATGTAAAACTGCCCTCCGACAACGATCTTGCCGCTGCTTTGCAGTGCGACCGTCAAGGCTGACCCGAAGTTTTGCACAGTACGAAGGCGGCCAATGTTAAATGAAGAATCGATAGTGCCATTTGAGTTCAATCGTGCAAGAACCTGATTGCTATCTGAGGTACTGGCAAGAATACCGAGAAAGATGATCCGGCCATCAGGTTGAAGCGCCACGCCATATCCGTCGGTACCAGTCTTTGGGATAGGATCTGTGAAAGTAGAATCCAGTGTACCGTCAGAGTTAAAGCGTGCAATGCGGTTTTCGGATAACGTATCGCACCTACCGTCAACAGACATCTCGCCTACCGCGATAATCTTGCCATCCGGCTGCAGTGCAATCGCGTTGACCTTTGCCCCGCCGAAGCCAGGGCAGACACGCAGAAGGAAACGTGTGTCTTCACTGCCATCTGCGTTGAGTCGAGCTAAACCATAGTTACGGTTGGCGGTCGTGCCAAAATTAAAAGCTCCAACAATTATTTTGCCGTCGGGTTGAATGGCAAGCGGACCGAATACTCCGACTCCCCCGCCCGGGATCGCAAACGATAGATCAAGGCTGCCGTCAGCATTCAGTCGCGCAATGTTAAAACGTATTTCCGTTCCGACTTGGTAGCTAAAAACTCCGGCGACGATCACTTTCCCGTCTGGTTGTATCGCGATGTTATCTACTTCGTGGCTTACACGCGGTGGCGGCGGGAAGGTAATGTCATGGGCGTTGAAGGAAGTATCGAGTGAACCATCAGCGTTGAGGCGAACGAGATTCGGCAAAACCTGGTCCAAAGTGTTTCTGTCTAAGCCGACGAGAATCTTTCCGTCTGGCTGTAATGCCAATGCTCTAACATTGGTGCGACCTCCATCGCGACGGAAGTTTTGGAACTGGTCAAGAGCCAGCCCAGCATTGAAAGTGGAATCGCAGGTTCCATCCGAATTCAGTCGCGCGATATTTATTCGTGCGCAGCCCGCGAATGACTCAATAGAACTTCCGCCAACGATGATACGACCATCGGGTTGTGTGACAGTCGCATAGACTATGCCGAAGTCGGCTGTCGCTGACGCGTTGAATGTCGAGTCAACATCGCCAGGACCAGGCGTCGGTGTGGGACCAGGTGTCGGGGTTGGTGTGGGAGTTGCGGTCGGCGTGGGTGTGGGTGTCGGTGTTGGTGTTGCTTCCGTGACGTTGACGTAGTTCTGATCTGGTACGAGGTTCACGTTACCGTTGCTATCTGTCACCGTCAGAGTTGCAAAATATTCGCCGGGATCGTTGTACGTGTGCGAGACGTTCGCACCTGAGCCGGTCGTACCGTCGCCAAAGTCCCATTGATAGGTTGCAATCGTCCCGTTGACTGCGGTTGAAGCAGTGCCGTCGAAAGTAACAGTGAGAGGTGCTGAACCCTCTTGCGGTGAAAAACTGACCTGATCGTTGGGTGCATTCGACTCTGCGTTGACGAGCTCAGGTGGTAGAGCGTCAATGATGCGGTCCATCGGGAACTCTTTTGGTTGAGTGCTCGTTTCTGGCTGAGTCTTCCGAAGTGTTACGGGCGACGTTACAACAGGTCCAATCTGACCGCCGCCATCGTATGCGAGCGCGGGCCAATCATTGAAGCTGACCAGTATAGTTGGCTCAACGTAACCAACACTGGCAACTTGTATATCATCTCCGCCCTTGACACTATCACATATGTGATCTGGACCGGCTGTGATGCAACCACCTGAACAATCAACGTCAGTAGGCGCGTTTCCCCTGACGATGAAATCATCATTTTGTACAGTTGAGTCCAAAACCTTATTAGGGCCCGCCGCAACACAGATGCCGTCGCCATTAATATCGACCTTCACTGTTGCTGCTGTTCTTGTTCCGTCGCAGTCCCAATCCAACGCGGGGCCAGGCAGAAACAGGCGGTAATAACTATTCGGATTAGCCACACACTTGTTTGAGCCTGCCGGAATATTTGGCCGTGTCAGTGGACTCCAGATCGTGAGATGCTGGTCCGGATCACTAATACCAACACTCTCATCGAGGCTAGATTCGTCGAGACTTGCGAGGG
>PSRF01000344.1 GCA_003175865.1 Blastocatellia bacterium | reverse complement strand
TGTGGCCAGCGTGGAAAGCAGCGCGACTGAATCCGATTGAAGCACTACGCTGGGAATGATGAGATGTCCTTGGAGTTGCTGCAATGAAACTACTCAATCAAACTGCACTCGTGACTGGCGGCGGTCGCGGCATCGGAAAGGCCATTGCACTTGCCCTCGCTCGCGAAGGTGCCGACGTTGTCATGACGGGACGCAATCAGGATGTATTGAGTGAAGTCGCAGCTGAGATCGAGAGCATCGGTCGTCGTTCGCTGGCTGTTGCTGCCGATGTTTCCGATGAAAAGCAGGTAGACGATCTCATTCAATTAACACTTAATAAATTCGGTCGCATCGACATTCTCGTAAACAACGTCGGCATTGCCGGTCCAACTGCGCCAATACATGAAGTCACCAAGAGTCAGTGGAATGAAACGATGGCAGTCAATCTCACAAGCGCGTTTCTTTGTTCAAAGGCCGTTATTCCACAGATGATCGAACGGCGCTCCGGAAAGATCATCAACATCTCGTCGATTGCCGGAAAGATTGGATACGCATTGCGCAGTCCCTACGCAGCTTCGAAGTGGGGAATGATTGGGTTTTCGCAATCTCTCGCGCAGGAACTTGGACCACACAATATTCAGGTCAACACCATCTGTCCCGGACCTACAGATGGCGAAAGGATGCGCGCTGTTATCGCCAATCGCGCGCGCGAACTCGGGAAGCCAGAGGCTGATATTGAACGCGCATACGTTGAGGGGACCGCGTTGAAACGCATGGTGGATCCAAATCATGTTGCCGCTGCAGTTGTCTTTTTTGCATCCTCCGCCGGAGACAGCATCACAGGCGTTGCACTTGATGTGACCGCGGGATTTGCGATCTAACTCTTTGGAGTGCGGCGGCCCGGCGCCGCACTCCAGGGAGTAGCATCTTTCGGACTTGCATGGAATAATCCGGAAAGGCAACCAAACAGCATCAGTTCTGCAACCATAACACTGTCGGGTCCGTAGTAAACGCGTGAAATTTATCGAAACTCTCAAACTCGCCGTCGCGGCAATCTGGGCACACAAACTTCGTTCGGCGTTAACTCTTTTAGGCATGATTGTGGGCGTAACCGCCTTCGTCGTGGTTGTGTCACTGATCCAGGGCTTCAATCGCTATGTAGATGAAAAGATTGCCGGCATCGGCGCCAAGTCGTTCACGATCCAGCGTTTTAATCCCCTCGAAGACTTCAAAGACACAGACACAATTGCCGCTGCCCAGCGCAGAAACAAAGAACTGACACTTGAAGATTACGATTATTTGAAGGAGCGTGCTGTACTCATTGGCAAAATCGGGGCAAAGGCCCGCGGTACTCCATCAGAAGTTAAACGCGGTGACCAATCGATCGAGGATGTGTTCGTTTCCGGCGCTACCGGAAATTGCGTTGACATCGAGAACCGCGACGTCGCCGATGGTCGTTTTATCGCGGAACCTGAAAACGACAACGCGGCACGTGTGGCCTACATCGGCGCCGATATTGCAACGAAACTTTTTCCAGTAGGCAGTCCCGTCGGCCAGGAAATCGAGGTCAGAGGGCTTCCCTATCGCGTGATTGGGGTGGAAGCTGCGAAGGGTACCGTCTTTGGAATCCCACAAGATAACTTTGTGGTCATTCCGCTTAAAACTTACGCAGTGAACTACGGTTCACTGATTCGACAACGCTCGCTGTACTTCATCGCCACTTCGAAAACTGACGACACCTTCAACGACGCTGTGGAAGAGTCGCGATTCCTGATGCGAGTCAGAAGAAAGCTCGGTCCAAATGAAAAGGACAACTTCGGCATTGTCACCCCTGACGCAATCACAGGCCTGCGAGATCGTATCTTTGGAACAATCTTTCTGGTCGCGATGTTGGTTCCGGGGATTGCATTGATCGTCGGCGCCATCGTCATCATGAACATCATGCTCGTATCGGTGACCGAGCGAACGAAAGAAATCGGAATTCGAAAATCACTTGGTGCACGTCAGGTCGATATACTGAAACAATTCCTGGTTGAAGCAGTAGCGTTAGCAGTCATGGGCGGAGCAGTGGGAATTTTCCTGGCGTGGATCGTGGGGCGTGTTGTTACAGCGGTCTTTTTCCCAACTTACTTGTCACTGTTTGCGATTTTGGGTGCGTTAGCAGCTTCGGGCGGCGCCGGAGTGGCATCGGGAATTTTTCCAGCATGGAAGGCAGCACGCCTGGATCCCATTGAGGCCTTGAGAGCTGACACATAGCAAAGTAGAAATTCAAAGCAAAGATCATATTAAGATCGACTGATTAACTAAGGACTTAAGAACATGCGCATCTTTCGTAGCGACATTTACGAGAATCTTATGATGGCACTCGCAACCTTGCGTGCCAATAAACTGCGCTCGTTCCTAACAGTCTTCGGTGTCGTTATCGGCATCATCACCGTAATGTTGATTGCTTCAATCATCAGCGGCATCGACGTCTCAGTAAAGCGTGAGGTCGAGTCATTCGGCACACGGTCGATCTACATCAGCAAGTACAACCCAGGTATTCATATCGGTCGTCTATCACGTGAGGAGCGTATGCGGAAAGAACTCACTTACGATGACGCCATCGCACTACAGTCATTGCCAACAATCGAATTATCGGTTCCGTTTCTTGATATCACCAACAACTTTTTCGGCGGCAAGTTAAATGTGTCTGGA
Source organism: Blastocatellia bacterium (assembly GCA_003175865.1). Lineage (GTDB taxonomy): Bacteria > Acidobacteriota > Blastocatellia > Pyrinomonadales > Pyrinomonadaceae > PSRF01. Next base: position 3,628 of record PSRF01000344.1, on the reverse strand, counting down.
GGTGGTAAGACTTCAGCGCAGGTTGCTCTTCAGGGAACACTGCCAGACTTTGAAAAAGCTGGGACGCAAAACATTTCGGAAGGCCGCTTCTTCACACAGACAGAGACCGATACGAGTCAGAACGTCTGTGTTGTCGGCTCGAAGGTCGCGGATGATTTCTTCAAAGTTGGTTCACCCGTCGATCAAATGATCAAGATTGGCAACAATGAATTTCGGGTCGTTGGTGTCCTGCAAAAACGTGAACAGTTTCTGATGAGTGGTGGCAGCGACGATCAAAATAATGTCATCTATGTTCCCTTCTCTGTCGCGAGGAAACTAAAGCCTAATGCGGACGACATCTACATCCTCGCAGTAGCCAAGCCAGGCATGATGGACGAAGCAAAGGACCAGGTACGCGACATGTTGCGTATCCGACGACAGGTTCCCTTTGCAGCCAATGACAACTTCGGTATGGAAACTTCCGAAAGCATCCTCGACAACTTCCGCTCGATCACCGGCGGACTCGCAATCGCTATGGTTGTGATTTCGTCCGTGGGGTTAATGGTCGGCGGCATTGGAGTGATGAACATCATGCTGGTGTCAGTCACTGAGCGAACAAGAGAGATTGGTGTTCGCAAAGCCATCGGCGCAAAGAGAAGCGACATCATGTGGCAGTTCTTGATTGAAGCAGCAACTCTGACTGGTCTTGGCGGAATTGTAGGACTCTCGATCGGGTGGGGCTTCACGTTGTTGTTGCGTATGTTCTTACCTTCTTACGTGCCGCTTTGGGCTCCAGTAGGTGGGCTAATCGCGAGTGTGGGTATTGGATTGATATTCGGACTCTGGCCGGCGTGGAAGGCGGCGCGATTGGATCCTATCGAGTCGCTGAGGTACGAATAAATCGGGAGCTGAATTTCCCGAAGTGCGGTGGAGTTTAAGTAGAGAGCCCAGAGCGGTAGCGACGGGTAGCTAACACTCAACTCAAAGAAATGAAATGAGTTGAGTATTGGCTACCCGTCGCTACCGCTCTGCGTTCCTTAATTGATCCCGTTTTTTGACACCCTGAGGATTGACCCTCAACTGTCGGTTCTACAGCGACTATGAGATAAATGTCGGGAACAATGCGGTGGCTATCGTTGCCAGGACCAATCCCAGAACCCACAACGTAATCGCAGCTCCCCATGCCGCGCTGCTGTTTACACGAATCCCACCTGATTGCAATCCTCTTGCTCGCAACCACAATCCGTAAAACGACAGGACTCCGATGTAGGTTGCCATTACAAATAACACGGGATGGTCGGCAGGCTTGAACAGTATTCCCAGGTTGTCCTGGATCAAAGTCTCCTGGCCCAATATCGGATGAATGTCGTCAGGTGACTTGATGAACAAGATCACCAAACTAAGAATTTTCTGAATAGCAATGACTGGTACTGCCGCGTAAAAAACCACAGCCAGCGATTGCCAGAAATTGATGCGGCCACCGAACGCTAACACCGCTAACAAGTAAAGGGCCGCAACTACACAAGTAAAACAGAAAGCACCGACAAACGTCTTGGCCGCGGTCCCCGCTCGCTGAATTGGGTTCTTTGCGTCTTCGAGTTGCTGCGCACGCATTGCCTCCAATCGATCGGGAGGTGGAGCGAATGGCGGGCCGAGTTCTCCCAGCTTATCAATAGTATGGTTGACGATGCGTTCAGGAGTGACTCGCTGCGTAAACGTAAACGTGTAGACCACGCTCAGAACGGCAATTGCCACAAAGGCCGCGACCCAGTGCGGATGCACACGCAGATTGCGAAATACACGAGTCGGTTCAAAGAAGATGCCGATCAGCTTTTGTATCGGCGACAACGGGGGCTCTGAATCTGGAATTACGGGCAATGGAATGAAACTCAGCCCAAACAACACAAGGCCCCAGAATGCGAGCGCGCCGCCAGTACCAATGCCCCCTGGAATGAACTTGGCAATGCCTCCAACGAGCACTAACAGGCCAAGAACGAAGATGCCGATAGCAACTGGTCTCATTCTAGTCGGTCGTGGAGCTGCTGGTTCAGTTTGCGCTACCGGAGGCGGTGGCGGCGTTTGAAAGTTCTGTTCGAGTGGATCGCTCATGCAGATGGTCCTCCTGAGGAGACATTTGAGAGAACTTGAAATACGCGTTTGCGCTAATTTAAGTTTCAGTTGTCATGCACTTTGTACTTGGTACTTTGCGCTTTTGTGCTTGGTACTTTGTGCCTGGAAGTTCTAGCTGCTGCCTGCGGAGTTCAAAGCACAAAGAACAAAGTACAAAGTTCACAAACCTACAATTTTATTCAGCGCGTGCTGCTTCTTCCCAACCTGGGACCCTAATGCAGGCGACTGCATGGCCCGGTGCGACCTCGCGCAGATCCGGATCGACGTGCGCGCACCCCTCTATCGCGATTGGACATCGTGTACGGAAGCGACACCCGGACGGTGGATTGATCGGCGTCGGAACGTCACCCTGAAGGCTGATTCGTTCACGCTTGCGTTTCGGATCAGGAATAGGAATCGCCGACAGCAGAGCTTGTGTGTACGGGTGTAACGGAGTAGCGTACAAATCGACTGCATCTGCAATCTCGACAATACGACCGAGGTACATCACCGCCACCCGTGTTGAGATGTGTTCAACAACTGCAAGGCCGTGCGAAATGAACAGGTAAGTTAACTTGAATTCCTCTTGTAACTCCTGAAGCAGATTGACTACCTGCGCCTGGACCGAAACGTCCAGCGCGGAGACTGGTTCATCAGCAACAATCAATTTTGGTCGCAACGCCAGTGCGCGGGCAACGCCGATGCGCTGCCGCTGTCCGCCCGAGAACTCATGCGCGTAGCGATTCATGTAATCCGGATCGAGTCCAACTCGACGCAATAGACCAGCAACATGATCTCTCTGTTCACTCTTCGTGCCTTCGTTATGGATGATGAGCGGTTCCGCGACGATATCGCCGATCTTCATGCGTGGATTAAGTGACGCGTACGGGTCCTGAAAGATGATCTGCATTTCACTTCGCATCACACGCAATTCGCGTCTACTCAGTGCAAGAACATTCTTACCTTCCAGTTCAACGCTTCCGGAGGTGGGTTCGATCAGACGCAATAGGCATCGTCCAACAGTCGATTTCCCGCATCCTGATTCACCAACGAGCCCGAGCGTTTCACCCGCAAAGATGTCGAAGGTAACACCATCGACAGCACGCACAACATCATCGGTGCCTTCCACTGGAAAATATTTGACGAGGTTACGAGCGCGGAGCAAAGGGTTGCTGGGCGCTGGTGCTCGATAAGTTTCAGCTTGTCGTAGGTGTTCTTTAAGAGTCAATGTTCGATAAGCTTCAGCTTGTCGTGGAGTTTAGTCTCAGTCAACGTATTGGAATTCTGACTCAGCAGACAGTTGTTTCGCATGTTATCGACAAGCTAGAGCTTATCGGACATTTGGTTGGATTTGATCGCTCATTTGGATCGCAGATGCGAGATCATAAAGTACGCAACGCACCTCAACGCTACCTTCGAGTTGGTATAACGGAATTTCTCCCTCAGTACAGCGCGGCATTCGATGTGGACAACGTGGAGCAAAATGACAGCCCGGTGGCAAATTTGTTGGCTTTGGGACAGTGCCCTCGATGGTTTCCAG
>PSRF01000196.1 GCA_003175865.1 Blastocatellia bacterium | reverse complement strand
CTCGACAGGTTCGAGGCCCTAATCGCCAGTAATCATGAACAGAAAACATTTACTCTCGGCCAGCGCTCTGCTTCTTATTGGTGCGAGCGCTGTTTTAGCGCAGCGGCCTGCCGCCCAGGGTGTTCGCCCTACACCGACACCTGCAGCCACGAATCCTCAACCAGCTGCTCCACCTACCGCAACTGGCCCAGTCAACAACGGTCCATTGCCTGTTAGTAAAATGGCTGTGATCGATACCGACGCTTTTTTGGATCCGAAGGAAGGCATCACGAAGTTTAATGCTACCTTGACGAGACTTAATTCCGAGTTTCAGAAAGTCAAGGATGATCTGACCGGAATGCAACAGCGTCAGGCTGCCGCAGAGGGTGAACTAGCGAAGCTGCAGCAGGCACCTCCAGGTACTCCGATCGATCAAAACGCAATGCGTCTCAAGAGTGATCAGATCGACCAGTTAAAAAAAGACATTGCACGTAAGGGTGAGGATGCTCAGACTGCTTACAATAAGCGACGACAAGAACTGTTTAGTCCTTTGCAGGAAGAGGTCGGCCGTGCGCTAGAAGCTTTTGCAAAAGCTCGTGGGATCACCGTTATCATCGATGCGTCGCAAGTTCCGTTGCTTTACGCTGCTGATAACACCGACATTACTCGTGCATTCATCGCTGATTTCAATAGTAAGAATCCGGTTGCGGCTGCGCCTGCGCGACCATAACCAAACTGAGATCAACAAAATTGACGCGGCGATGCGGTCTTAAATTACGCGTCACCGCGTTTTTTTTAATTATGGAAACCGTTCTCGACGCACTGGCAATCCAAAAGCTTCTGCCACATCGCTACCCGTTCCTCCTTGTAGATCGCATCGTCGAACTCATACCACGCGAACGGATAGTGGGCATCAAGCAAGTCAGTATCAACGAACCATTCTTTCAGGGACATTTTCCAGGAGCGCCAGTGATGCCCGGCGTACTCGTTGTTGAAGCGTTGGCCCAGGTCGGTGCAGTGCTAGCGTTGCGAGAGATCGAAGACCGCGATCAGAAACTAGTTTTGTTCACAGGTATCAAGGAAGCTCGGTTTCGGCGACCCGTCGTCCCTGGCGACACTCTTACTCTCGAGGTGACAGCCTTGCGAATCGGCTCTCGTGTTCAACGAATGCGTGGCGAAGCCAAAGTTGATGGTCAGTTGGCTGCTGATGCGGAAATTATGAGTATTGTTGCGAGTCGTGATGCAACCAGTGAACAGAATGTCACCTAATACTCCGGCTCGGTCCCTTTCCCGTTACACCCAAAAGATGATGCCGTTTCGAAATCAGGCCTTGAGCCGGCTAGTAATTTTTCAGGGTTGAATGGATGTCTACAGCGGCGCATTCTGCAAACATTCACCCATCGGCTGTCGTTAGCCCAAAAGCACGTCTCGGTGACGGTTGCTTCGTTGGTCCATACTCAGTTGTTGGTGACGAGGTTGAATTGAGTGATCGTGTTCGACTCGAGTCACACTGTGTGGTCGATGGACGCACAACCATCGGAGAAGACAGTCATATATTCCCCTTCGCGTCCATCGGCATGGCGTCGCAGGACTTGAAGTACAAAGGCGAGCCATCTGAAACGCGCATTGGCAAACGCAACACGATTCGAGAGTTTGTCACGATTCATCGAGGCACTGCCGGAGGTGGTATGCTCACGCAAACGGGCGATGACTGTTTGATCATGGTCCAGGCGCACATCGCACACGATTGCGTGATTGGCAATGGCGTGATTATGGCAAACGCCGCAACGCTCGCCGGGCATGTGACCATTGAAGACCGCGCAAATATTGGAGCGTACTCAGGAGTCCATCAATTTTGTCGAGTTGGAAAAGAAGCGTACATCGGTGGTTACTCAGTAGTTGTGAAGGACGCGCTTCCTTTTGCACTCACCGTTGGTAATCACGCGCGCTGTTACGGTCTCAACATTACTGGCATGAAACGTCGCGGTTACTCGCGCGAAGTTATCAACTCTTTACACCATGCTTTTCGCCTTCTCTTATCCGCAAAACTCAACACCACGCAGGCCATCGAACGCATTCGCGAAGAAATAAAAGACTCGAGTGAAGTTGGCGACCTCATTAGGTTCATAGAGTCTTCCAGCCGCGGCGTAACAAAATGAAATTCGGATTGATCGCCGGCAATGGCAAGTTTCCCTTCATGGTCCTTGAGGGTGCACGCAAGTCGGGCGTTGAAGTCGCCGTTGCCGCGATTCGAGAAGAAACCGATCCGGAAATTGAAAAATTTGCTGCACGCGTTAACTGGGTTGGAATTGGACAACTTGGTCGAATGATTCGCTTTTTCAAGGAGGAGGGAGTTGAGAAGGCGATCATGGCTGGCCAGGTTAAGCATGTTCAGATATTCAGCCGGGCCATTCCTGACGCGCGAATGCTCAAGGTTCTGCTTAAGTTGCCTCGACGAAACACTGATTCATTAATCGGCGCGATTGCATCAGAACTCGAAAGCGAAGGAATCGAACTCATCGACTCGACTTACTTCCTGCAGGACTACTTGCCGAAACCCGGGACTCTCACAAAACGCAATCCTGACGACCGCGAGCGCGAAGATATTGAGTACGGTCTGGAGATAGCGCACGAAATCGCCAAACTGGATTTGGGCCAGACCATAGTGGTTCGCGCGAAAGCATGTGTGGCGATCGAAGCGATGGAAGGAACTGATGAAACCGTCAGGCGCGCGGGACGGTTGGTTAAGAAAGGTCTGACAGTTGTCAAAATCGCAAAGCCGAATCAAGACATGCGCTTCGATGTTCCCGTCGTGGGGGTTCCCACCATTGAAACGATGTTTGAAGCTGGGGCAACGTGCCTGTGCATTACTGCAGGGAAGACGCTGATATTTGATCGCGATGAGATGATCAGGTTGGCTGATCAGAGAAAGATATCGATCGTAGCCAGGTAACTATATGCTGGGAGCGCAGGCGTCCTCGCCTGCTGATCTCGAATAGTCGAGTGTGGCAAAACTAGCCAGGCGAGGAGGCCTGCGCTCCCAGCAATGAGTAGATCAATTCCCAGGCGATGCGGCTGCAGCTGTTTGTCCCGCTTTCGGATCGTATGGTGATGCCAAAAACTTCTTCGCAATAGCTTGTGCGTTGTCGTAATCAATACCTGACTGCACCGCCTTGTTGTACTCCGCAACAGCTCGCGTACGTTCACCCTTCGCATCGTATGCGTTGCCGCGTTTGATGCGAGCCCAAACCTCAATCCAGGCCGGCTTTAAAGTTCCGTTAAGTGACGCTTCGAAATTATCGAGTGCCTGTTGCCAGTTGCGCTGTTCGAGATACAGTAAACCGAGGTTGTAATAAACCCAGGAATTCGAACGATCGAGTTTCAACGCTGCTTCGAATTGTTGTTGTGCTTCAGCGTAAACGCCTTCCTTCATTTGCTCGATGCCTCGTCTGGCGATAATCGACACCCGCAAATCATCGGACATGCGCAGGATCTTGTTATTTGGATCTACAACAACTTCCAATGGCTGCCCGCTCGATTCGAAATCAAAATCTTCACTGCGTCCTTCGATTCGGACCGTAGTCTGCTGATTGTCGCCCTCTGCGCGCAGCATCAACTCGACAGGCATGTGCAGCGTTTCGAGGTTTTGTTTGACTGTTCCTCGAGTGCGAAACTTGCCGGCTCGCGTGCGAATGATTTGGTAATCGACAGTAAATTCCGGAACGCCTGTTCCTTCAACCCACTGCGCGAAGAAATAGCGAAGACTTTCATCGTTTATCTTCGACGCGAGTTGTTCGAAATCATCAATCGAAGCATTTTTGGCGCGATAGGTATCAAGGAAAGTTTGTAGTAACCGATCAAATTTGTATTTGCCCATTGTCTCGCGCAGCATGCGAAAGACCATCGAACCTTTGTAGAAGACGATTGATTGATATGCGGCCGACTGATCGTCGAGCGCACTTGGCGCTCGTGCAATTGATGCAGTCTGCTCAAATGTGAGCGCTCGTTCTTGTTGTTCGCGTTGAGCAGCGTCGAGGGCACCTGCCGTAAGCGTCGATTCCCGAAAAGCGAAAGCGCTCCATTCCGCGAGCCCCTGCGAAATCCACGCATCGTCGAATGATTTAAGACCGACCGTCTGACCCCACCATTGGTAAGCGAGTTCTCTTTCCAGTTTGTCTTCTGGTAATGGACGCGTCGGTTCAAACATCTTCGACGACAAAAAGATCATTCCCGGTCCCGAATAGCTATCCAGACTCTCGTCGTCGATTTGAGTTATGACCAAGCGATTACCGAACAATGGCTTTCCGTATTTGGTTGTATAGAACTCGAGAACGCGACCGGTTAGTTCCGCGAAAGCGTCAATACGTTTTTCGCTGCCCGGCATCGCGTAGAGTTGAAGATCGTAGTTTCCAAAACGCAGGTTCTTGTTAATGTACTGTCCAGCGGCAAAGTTTCCGATTAACACTGGCTGGCGATGGATAAAGTGAAAGCGAACCGCGCCTTCTTTGGGTGACGATTGGGCGACAACAGGATCGTCGCTTGTGCCGGCAACTTGAATCCCGGCAGGCACTATCAACGTGATATCAGATGTCGCGCGATCGGCTGCGTAATCGTGAAATGGAAACCAGCGTGAGGCATACATCAGGTAAGAACCTTCAGTGCCTACGTAGGCCAGGCGCTTGGTCGCAAGCGGTCCACCTTCCGGAGAGACGAGCGCCCCACTCCAACGAATTCGCAACGTAATGGGCTTGTTAGCAGGTACCACCTCACCAAGATCTACACGAACGCTTGGACCCAGTGCGCCGACACCGACTGCATCCTGGACGAAGCCAGTCAGTGCCTTTCCGTCCTTCTCGATGGTCTCAACATGCAGTGAACCATTCAGTTCAAACACAACTGAACGCGTTGCGTCGAGCGGGATGAATGTTATGTCAGCCCCCGCTCGGAGCATGTGTTGTTCAGGAATGATTTGCGCTTCAATGCGATAGTTGGTGATGTCGTAACGACTGGCAACTTGTTGCGGCGCTGGTTGCTGTGCGCTTGCACTGAAGACGAAAGCAAGGGCAGCGGCCATTGCGATCAGGCTACGGGAGACAATGGGCTTGAAGTTTCTCATGGCTTTTGACGAACAATTATAAGCCGTTCCTACTGACAACGGCATGTCCTGACGAGGACTATTAGTCAATGAATTAGGGCAGAAAACGTCCCGAAATCACAGGTCTGGGACTTAGATTCCACGGGCCAGGATTCACGGATGGCTAAAGCAGACCCTTCTGCTTTTGGCGCGTGTTTTGGATGGTTGTCAGGAACGCACGGTTGGCTGAGCCCTGGTGTGGCGCTATTTGGGTGTCGGGAATCGGGTTTCAGGTATTGGGTATCAAATGTCGAGTGACTGGACGACACCTAACACCCGACACGCGACACCAAAGCCTCCCACCACCGCTCGCTTGACACTCACATCCCCACCGCATACATTTCGAGCGCACGCAAACGACCGATAACTGGTTTGTGCGGAACGCCCGAAATCGCACCTGTAAACTCCAATAGAACTTTTGAGCCTCGCCTTCTAACTCCTCGGTAGGATCGATGTTTAGTTTCCGAGCGCTGAGTCTGCCTGTGACGATTCGAACCAGTTCAATGAGACATCACCCAAGTTAAAGGAGTTTGAGTTATGAGAAGCGCCTCGAAACTTTTGTTTCCAATTCTGCTGTGCGCTCTAGCTGTCGCAACTGCCCAAGCGCAGGCGACGAAGAATGTCCGTGTCGATTTTAAGGAAACTGTTTTGAAAAACGGGCTCCGCGTAATCACCATTGAAGATTCCAGCGCGCCTGTTATTGCATTGTCTATTACCTACAACGTTGGTTCACGCAACGAGCGACAGGGTCGCACGGGTTTCGCGCATCTCTTCGAACATATGATGTTCAAGGGTTCCGAAAACGTCGGCTCAGGTGAACATTTCCTGCTGGTCTTCAATAACGGCGGGACAATGAACGGAACCACCAACGAAGATCGCACAAACTATTTCGAAGCGCTCCCATCGAATCAACTTGACCTTGCACTTTTCCTCGAAGCCGATCGGATGCGCAGTCTCGCCATCACTAAAGATAATCTCGACAACCAGCGCAACGCTGTTCAGGAAGAGCGACGTCTCGGTGTTGACAATCAGCCATATGGGAAGAGTGGCGAGATTCAGCAAGACTTGATCTACGACAACTTCGCTTACAAGCACACAACGATTGGTTCGATGGAAGATCTCAATGCCGCAAGCGTTGAAGACGTGGCTGCGTTTTTCAAGATGTATTACGCACCAAACAACGCTGTACTTGTACTCGTCGGTGATTTCAAAACTAACGAGGCGCTGGCAAAGATTAGCTCCAACTTTGAATCCATTCCACGTCAGCCGGACCCTCCTGGCGTTGACATGACAGAACCCGAACAAAAAGCAGAGCGCCGTGCGAACGTCGACGATCAGTTGGCACGAGCTCCTCGCGTGGACATCGCTTACAAAGCAGTTCCAGGAAACACCAAAGACTTCTACGCGCTACAAGTTTTGTCAGCCGCGTTGCAAAGCGGTCAAAGCTCTCGCGTTTATCAAAAGCTCGTGAAAGAAAAGGAAATGGTGACTAACGTCGGCGGTTTCATGGATGAGAAACGTGGCGTCGGCGCGTTGTATACAAATGCAACACTGCGTCCGGGGGCGAAGACAGAAGACGTCGAAGCAGCTATCTATGCTGAGATTGATCGTCTCAAGAAAGAACCGATTGCCGATTGGGAACTGCAGAAGGCAAAGAACACAACGCGTCGCAACTTCATCAATAACCTGCAGAGTTCGTTAGCTCGAGCCGTGATAATGGGCCAGTACACCGTTTATTACAACGAGCCGAACCTGATGAATACACGGTTAACCAAAGTTGATGAGGTCACAAAAGAAGATGTGCAGCGTGTCGCCAACAAATACTTGAACGACACTAACCGCACGGTGGTAATCACAATGCCAAAGGCAAAGCCAAAGAGCGCGAGTTCGTCCTCTGGGCAGTAAGGAGTCAAAGCGATGAGTATTGAAAAGAAAATAAGCAAAGTTCTTGTGTTGGCGTTGGTTATGCTCGCCGCGACTGTCGCTTTGGGTCAGGGTCAGGCAGCAGGCCAGGGGATGCCTTCTGGGCAAAGTACGAAGGGCGCTGTCATCAAAGGCAAAGCGCCTGTTAACAAGAACGTCCTGAAGGTGAAACTGCCCAAGGCAGAGGAAGCAACACTACCAAATGGATTGCGCATAGTCTTGCTTCCAAACAACAAAGTGCCGACCTTCACAATGCAGATGGTCGTATTAAGCGGCGGTCTTGCCGATAAAGCTGACTATCACGGTTTGGCGAGTTTCACTGCGGGGTTGTTACGTGAAGGCACGGCTAAGCGTTCGAGTAAAGATATTGCCGAACAGGTTGACGCGCTTGGCGGAACGTTGACGGCCGGGTCAGGGATGGCGACTATTACGAGTGTTGTTACTGCATCTGGTCTCGTTGAGAACCTGGACCAGATGGTGGATATCTTTGCTGACGTCATTCGTAATCCGTCGTTTCCGCAAGCAGAGGTAGACAAATACAAAACTCGTACCTTGGCGTTTCTGCAGTTCCAACGATCAAGTGCTCAATTTCTGGCCCAGGAGCAGTTCAGCAAGGCAATCTATGGTGATCATCCGGCCGCACTGACTGCGCCACCAGCAGAGTCGATCAAGAGACTCACTAGCAAGGACCTAACTGAATTTCACTCGACATACTACCGGCCGAACAATGCAATTCTGGCTATCGTCGGTGATGTAGCACTTAAGGGCATCATGCCGAAACTTGAAAAAGCATTCGGCGATTGGCAGAAAGCAGATGTTCCTGGATTTCCAATTCCGGCAGCTCCGGTACAGTCAGCGGCGAAGATCTTTCTCATCGATCGACCCGGTTCTGTTCAGACTGTCTTGACGCTTGGTACGTTAGGTATCGACCGAACGGATCCGGATTACTTCGCCGTGCTTCTGGCGGACAAAGTTCTGGGTGGTGGGCCATCAGGCAGACTGTTTTTGAATCTGCGCGAAGACAAAGGCTACACCTACGGAGCTTACAGCGGCTTTACCGGATCGAAGTATCGTGGCACCTGGACATCGAGCTCAGAAGTGAGAACAGACGTTACAGAAGGAGCTATGCATGAGTTCATGGCGGAACTGAATCGTTTAAGGAACGAGAAGGTCCCGGCGGGGGAACTCGAGGACGCGAAACGATCGATTATTGGTGGCTTTGCGCTTTCACTGGAGCAACCACAATCATTGTTGCAGAACATCGTCACGCAGAAGCTCTACAACTTGCCTGCTGACTACTGGGACAGTTATCCGCAGAAGGTTTCAGCAATTACCGCAGAAGACGTTCAGCGTGTTGCGCAGAAATATATCGACATGTCTCACCTGCAAGTTGTCGCGGTGGGAGATGCGTCGAAGACGAAGTCAGCCCTCGCGAAGTATGGCACGTTGGAAGTGTATGACGCGGACGGAAAACCTGTTACTGAAAATAAGTAGATTGATATAAGGGTTGCAATGCCACTGAGGCGCCCGCGAATAAAGCCTGGGGTTTGAGGTCCCAGGCTTTATTGCTTTCAACTCCTTGGAGTGCGGCGGCCCGGCGC
>PSRF01000231.1 GCA_003175865.1 Blastocatellia bacterium | reverse complement strand
ACGTCTTCAATGGCCTCACCGACTTTGCGTCGAGCTTTGCCTACTCCTTCTTCTACATTTCCACTTACGCGGTCGGCCATACTTTCACGCTGGAGTTTTCGATTATTAATTACTCTGCCCACCGACTCTTTTGTTTTGCCTTTAACCTGATCGAATTTTCCTTCAAGTTCATCTCTGTTTGGTAAGCCCATGTCTTAAGCTTCTCTTGTATTCAGCCGCAGGCGAGTGCCAACAAGCAGGCTCTTTCGCTGGTTGTAGTCTCACGCTGCAACCAGTATTCCCTTAAAAAACCAAGCAAAATGTGCGTTAAGTGGACGTTTGCTGGTGTACGCTTAAGACACTCTGTGCGCGATCTTCGGACAAGAGGTGACTTCATTCAAAGGTCAGTTGTCACCGTTTGATGGGCAAGTGGTTTGGGTTAATTCTCTGACTGCCGTAAGTAATTTATCGATATCCAGTGGCTTGGTGAAATGTTGAGCGAACCCTTCTCGTTTTGCTCGCAGCACATCTGTGGCGCGTCCGTAGCCAGTCAACGCTAGAGCCGGCACGTTATGCATTGGCGGCAGTCTACGTAAGTTCCGGAGTAGTTGGTAGCCGTCCATCTCCGGCATTGAAATATCCGAAATTACCAAATCAAACGTAGTGTCGTGCGCAAGTTCAAGTGCCTCAAGACCGCTGCGAGCAGTGTGGACCCGCGCCCCTTCCATCTGAAGCAATCGTCTCAGCATGTCGGTGGTCTCGGTAGAATCGTCCACCACCAGAATGTTTTTCTTGCTCAGTGCGTTGTCACTAGTAACGCGAGCAGAATCTCCGTTGGTCGATCCAACTTCTTCCAGTGGCAACACCACTACAAAACGAGCACCTTTCCCCAATCCCTCCGAATAAACCTCGACTCGACCTCCATGCAGCTCCGTCAATTGTTTCACCAGCGCAAGGCCGATGCCGAGTCCTCCTTGACGGCGCGAACTGCTTGCGTCTGCCTGTCGAAAGATTTCAAAAACGTGCGGCAAGAACTCAGGTGCGATACCCTGGCCGGTGTCCTGGACCATCAGCCGTGCACATCCATCCTGCTTCGAAAGACCAATTGTTATTGCACCACCAGCAGGTGTGAACTTCACTGCGTTGTTGAGCAGGTTCCAGGCAATTTGTCCGAGACGTACAGGATCGGCATTAACGAGCAGCGGTTCAAGATCGCAGTCGATCTTAAGTGAGACCTCCTTCGCAATAGCTTCTGCTTTAACTGTTTCGATTGCGTCACTGATGATTGTTGAAAGGGAAACTGGCTGACGGTTGATTGCAAGCTTACCCATTTGCAGACGCGAGAGATCCAGCAAGTCTGAAACTAACTGCGACTGCGCCAATGCATTCCGACGGATCACCTCAGCAGCTCGACGAACGAAGCCGCGGTTTTCGTTTTCATTGCTACGTCGAAGGATTTCCGAGTAACCAATTACAACATTGAGTGGATTTCGCAGCTCATGAGACAGCGTCGCGAGAAACTCATCCTTCAAACGATTCGCAGCTTCGGCGTCAGCGCGCGCCTCTCTTTCCGCTCGTAGGAGTGCTGCCTTTTCTTCCTGTGAACGCTTTAATTCTGTTATGTCGACTGAAATACCGACGATGCCGATCAGTTCGCCGTTGTCGTTTGTTATTGGCGAATCGGTGATCATCGCCGGAAATTCTGAACCGTCCCGCCGGCGGAGAGTCATTTCGCCCGACCAGCTTTGGCCTTTTGAGAGTACCGCGAAGATCTCTTCTGCCTGTACTCTTGAATTAATTGGCGTCAATTCGACGATGTTCATTCCGATTGCTTCAGCAGCAGGCCATCCATAAAGATGCTCAGCGAAACGATTCCATGAGGTTATCGTGCCGCTGAGATCCGTCGCGATGACAGCCTGCTCGACAGCACTTAACATCCTCGCCTGAAAGTTGATTTCTTCCTGGGCCAGTTTTTCACGCGTAATATCCCGAGCGATCTTCGAAGCGCCAATGATGACTCCTGATTCATCCCTTACGGGAGAAATAGTCAACGAAATGTGGATTCGTCTGCCGTCCTTGCGTTGACGAATCGTTTCGAAGTGGTCCACCGATTCCCCGTGACGGATCCGTTCCATGATTACCGGTTCCTCAAAAAGTCGATCTTCCGGAATTATGATCGTGATCGACTTACCCATAACTTCTTCGGCACTGTAGCCAAAGATTCGTTCCGCGCTTTTATTCCAGCTATTAATGATTCCGTTTAGATCCTTACTGACAATGGCGTCATCGGAAGACGCAACAATGGCAGCAATCAAACGACTCGTGACTTCCGCTTCTTTGCGTTCACTTATGTCGCGAAGATAAACAGTCAAACCGCGGTTAGAAGGATAGGCATGGGCCTCAAACCACGTACCCGGTACGATTTTCGAAGCCACTTCAAAATGAACCGGCACATCTTCCTTCACCGCGCGTTGAAAGTTCTCGTACAACGGCGAGTCGATGGCCTCCGGATATACTTCCCAAATTACTCTTCCAATCAACTCATCGCTGTTCTTACCAAAACGTAATTCAGTTTGGCGATTAACATCTGTAAAGCGCCATTCACGATCGAGCGAATAGAAAAGATCAGTAATGCTTTCGAGAATCTGCTGGATTCGTTTATTGGAATCCCGCAACGCCTGCATCGTCTCATCGCGTTCGCGCGTCGCTTCCGCGAGCTCCATCTCGTAAAGCCGCGCATTCCCCATTGCGATTGCAGCCTGGTCAGCCAGTGCAGACAACTGCCATTCCTCTTCCTGGTCCAATGGTCTGTGGCGAGTAATTACAAGCAGGCCGGTTAATGATCGTTTCGCGATGATTGGAACAGTGAAAAGTGTTCCTGTATTGGGAACCTTCAGAAACTCGTAAAGGTCTTTGACGACTTCTTCTTCCATGTGACCTGAGAAGCGTCCGGCCGCATCGTCGTCGATTCCTCGAGACGCACGAATGCGAAGCTGCTCATTCTTATCGAGAAGTAGCAGTAAACAGATTGGCGCACCGACCAATTGAGCAGCGTTTTCGACGATCAGGTTTAGAACCTGATCGAAATTAAGGGAAGTCGTAATTGCGCGGTTGATTTCTGCCAGCCGCCGGTAAGGCTCCTTCACTTCATTGACATGTTGGCTCATTGCAGACAATTAGCTTTCCGGCTTTACTAAGACGCCACGATTGGTAATTTCCAATGTGTGCAGGCGATTGTCCTGAGCACTCCCTCTGGTTTTCATTATCCGCAGCGTTCTCTTCATGTCGGCTGTTTTCGTGTATCCCAAGAGAATTAGATTGTCAGCCATATTTGACACATCGTTGTCACTGATGCGGTGGATCTCGAACATCTCGGCGAGCTCCAAAGTCATCATGCAAGTAACGTTTTCGACCGCAAACCACTGTACGAGTGCATAGATAAAGTCCGCAAAACGCTCGCGGTCTAGACTACAGCGCTGCAGGTCACCGACTGCGTCGATGGCAACTCTCTGCACTTCGCCCTTGCGAACTCTCCTAAATAACTCGGCTGCGACGCTATCCAGCTGCATCTCGACGGGCGAGCGATACATCAACTCATAGCGTCCGTCGGCAAGCAGTTCGGCCGAATTCCAGCCTAGGTTTTGCATGACGCGTGCCAGTTGAGCAGGATTCTCTTGAAATCCCACATAAAGGCAGGTCTCGTCATTCAGGGCGCCCTGGCGAAGGAAGTGCAGCACCATAATTGTTTTGCCGCTGCCGCTCGGTCCGGCCACCAACGTCGTGCTACCCCGCCAAAAACCTTCCGCTATCAGGTCATCGAGAGTATCGATGCCGGAGTTAACTCGTTCGATTTTAGGTTGATAGTCTGGGGCAATAGGTGGTGTCAGAAGACGAGGGAATATTTCGATCCCGTCAAATGAAATAGAGAATGCGTGAGCACCGGTAATCGAATCAGAACCGCGTAACTTTTCAACTTTCAAGAATCGCTGTTCGCGTACGTTGGTCGAGTATTTCAACATACTCAGAACTATGTCAGCTATAGCAAATTCCGGAAGCGTGGTGGTTGTGTCTTGAGAGTATTCACCGACCAGTATGCTTGTACACTTATAAGCTGATAGGGCAGTGGCCAGATCGTAAATAACCATCCGGCGTTCCTTGTCGCCACAGTAGAGATCGGCTAGCGCCTTGAATGAATCAATGAAGACAAACGATGGTCTGTATCTGATGAAGAGATCGGCAACGATGTTTGGCAGCTCGGTGATGTTACGGTCGCGCAACATGTAGCCAAGATCTTCATAGAAAACTGAGGTGCCAACTTTCTTGGGGTCAAAGAAGGTGTACTCTTGACCATGCGCGATAAATTTGTCGAGTGGTTCTGAAACTGTAGACAGATAGAGAACAGGAGTTTCCGGGGAAGCGTTGCTGAAAGCGATCTGCTCAGCAAGGATTGTCTTTCCGGTTCCCGGTGCTCCCATCAACACGGTGATTGTGTTAGCGGGAATCCCACCGTGCAGCACCTCATCAAGTCCGTCACATCCAGTTCTTATTTTTTCAGGCATCGGGTCTTCCCTTCGCGCGTCGAAATGCGACTAGTTTTTCGACAGTTTCGATTAACAAGTCTTCACTCAGCGGTTTTACTAAGAAAGCATCGGCACCAACTTCGCGAGCACGATCTTCTGCATGGAGGTGACTGAAAATGAGGACGAGGATATGAGCTGTGAGGGGATCCGATTTGATCTTCCGACAGAGACTTAGACCATCAAGTTCGGGCACGAGAATCTCAGTTACGATGATTCCCGGTTTAAGTTCGCGGGCAACGCTGTAAGCAGACAAGCCGTCGCTTGCAAACTGCACTGAATAGCCGGCTTGTTCCAAAAAATAGCGCTCGAGTCGCTGAACAACAGGGTTTCGTTCAACGACAAGAATAAGCGCTCGTTCATTACGGCTCGATGAATCACGAGCCTCTGAATCGACAGAAGCCATAGCCTGAATTGGGGGGGGGATCACCGAAAGATTGAATCGGAAAACCGGGCGAACTTTATAATAGGTATGGCGAAACTGACAACCGTCTCGCAACTTGGAAACTGTTGATCATGGCTCCTCCGCTTGCCAATCGGTGGTTCCTCAGCCAAGATCAGTTGTGACTACCATGACCGCAAAATCCCCTGAACAATTTCCAAAAAGGCGAATCGAAACAGATTCAATGGGTGAGATTGAGGTGCCTTCCGATTGTTACTGGGGCGCCCAAACCCAGCGAAGTCTGCATCACTTCAACATCGGCGATGACCGCATGCCGCGCGAAATGATCCGTGCGTTTGGCATCCTAAAAAAGGCCGCCGCATTGGTAAACGAGGAGCTTGGCAAGTTACCGCATGAAAAGGCCAAATTGATCATTCAAGCGTGCGACGACGTAATCGGAGGAAAACTGGACGCTCAATTTCCCCTGCGCGTTTGGCAAACCGGTAGCGGAACCCAGACCAACATGAACGCGAACGAAGTGATCTCGAACCGCTCGATCGAGATTGCCGGTGGCGTCATGGGTAGCAAGAAGCCAATCCACCCAAACGATGACGTGAACATGTCGCAGTCGTCAAACGATACGTTTCCGACAGCCATGTACATTGCGGCTGCGGAGCAGTTGAACAAACTGATCCCGCGTATTCAGGAACTTCACGACGCGATCGATGCCAAGGCAAAGGAATTCGCCGGCGTAGTGAAAATTGGTCGCACTCATCTGCAGGACGCAACGCCACTCACTGTTGGTCAGGAGATGAGTGGCTGGGCAGACCTGATCAAGCGCGACGTCGAGCGTTTGCGATCCGCAATGCCGGGCTTGTTAGATCTGGCAATTGGTGGAACCGCAGTTGGCACCGGCTTGAATTCACACCCAGAGTTTGGAGAACGCGCTGCGCGAAAGATTGCTGAACTTACTGGTCTGCCATTCCGGTCTCACGAAAACAAGTTTGCCGCCCTCTCAGCGCATGACGAACTCGTGTTTGCAAGTGGCACATTGAAGACGTTGGCCGCCTCCCTCATGAAGATTGCAAACGATGTGCGTTGGCTGGCCTCGGGACCGCGCTGTGGCTTGGGAGAGTTGGTTCTTCCAGAAAACGAACCTGGCTCTTCGATCATGCCTGGTAAAGTTAATCCGACACAAAGCGAAGCAATGACGATGGTCGCAGTTCAGGTTTTTGGAAATGATCTCGCGACGAGCTTTGGAGGCTCACAAGGCAATTTCGAGTTGAACGTTTTCAAGCCTGTAATGATTCATAATTTCCTTCATTCCGTCAGATTGCTTCACGATGCGACTCGTAGCTTTGTTGAGTTTTGCATTTCCGGTATTCAAATCAATCGCGAAAAGATCGACGAGCATGTGAAGGATTCGCTGATGTTAGTTACCGCACTCAATCCTTACATCGGCTACGACAACGCTGCGAAAGTTGCGAAGAATGCACACAAGAAAGGCATTAGCTTGCGGGAGTCAGCAATCGAATTGGGTGTGCTTAGCGGCGAGGAGTTTGATAAGTACGTTAAGGCTGAAGAGATGACACATCCCTGATCAACGGCGTTCTGCCGAGTTGATGAGCTTCAATTGAACTAAGAAAGTCTTTGAGGGGCGGAAAAGTCACCCGCCCCTGAATCCGTTTGGAAGAGGAGCGACGATAAGCATTGCCCGACAGGAACGATAAGGTCAAAGAGAACGTGAAAGGAGCATTCTACGTCGACTCTTCTTGTATCGACTGCGACGTTTGTCGCGACACTGCCCCTGACAACTTCATGCGTTGTGACGAGAACAACTATTCATTTGTCTTCAAACAGCCTGAGACAGACGAAGAGAAGGCGCTGTGTGAAGAAGCGTTGACGTGTTGTCCGGTTGAAGCAATCGGGAACGATGGAGAATGATAGATCTGAGTTAGCCTGCCTGATCGATTGTAAGCATCCCCTCGCGAACTTTCACCTCAAAAGTCCTAATTTTTTCCCGAACCGTGAGGCACTCGCCGGTTCGCACATCGAACTGCCATCCATGCCACCAGCACTCGACGATGTGCCCAGCCACGCAACCTTCGCTGAGCAAAGCTCCTTTGTGGGGACAGAAATTTTCGATGGCATAGTATTCGCCGTCTACATTGAAAACGGCTAATTCGTCACCTTGCGGAAGTTCAAATCTCGCACATGTACCTGGTCGCAAGTTGACGGCTTCTCCAAGAATAATGGTTCGACTTGTGTCGGGAGAAATTGCGCCGTCGTCCGGTTTAGTATTGAATGGTTGCATTGAATGGATGGTAACAAAACAGAATTTCGGCGGCCACGGACTGCAAGAGTCAGGTCAGCACTCCGTTCTTACGGCGCGACACTTTTCACTCTCTCCTGTCGCAACTAGCTTAGAGGACGGAACAAGGAGAAGAGTATGAAAAGACTGTTTGTTATTACCTGTGCTGTTGCGATGGTAATGATGTCAAGTTTAACTAGCTTTGCGAAAGAGATTACCGTGCGCGGCCGTTTGCAACCAACGGTTGAGTCTGGCGGTTGGTTGATAGTCTCAGGAAGCGATAAGTATTTGATCTTGAATGCGCGTAAATATCAAAACGAGTCTTGGTTCAAAGAATCGACACAGGTTGAAGCTGTCGGTGAAACCAAGCCTGACGTGGTAACTACTCAAATGGAAGGGACACCATTTGAGGTTCGAACAATGCGTCCAATCGAACAACCAGCGACAACAGGTAACGATACCCCCGGCACAACAAAAGTGACGGTCGCAGGTGACGCGGTCGTTCAAGCACAGCCCGACACAGCCATTGTCACAGTTTCAGTGGTCACGCAAAACAAGCAGGCGATCGCAGCGCAACAGGAAAACGCAGCGAAGAGTGATGCTGTAGTTCGTGCAGTCAAAGCCGCGGCTGGTGCGGGCGCGGAAGTGAAGACGAGCGGATATAGTCTTCAGCCACAGCGTATTTACAAAGAAGGACAACCGCCAACGATCTCCGGCTACGAAGCGCGAAACAGCGTTACTGTTACGATGGGAGATCTTAACAGAGTCGGCGCGGTAATTGACGCAGCTGCAACGGCTGGAGCAAACGATGTGACTGGTGTTTCGTTCACGTTGCGACAAGATAAATCTGCGCGAGCTCGCGCTCTTGCAGAAGCGACACGTGAAGCGATGGACAAAGCGAAGGTCATCGCGCAAGCCCTGGGTGGGCGTGTGGTGCGCATCCTGGAAGTGCAGGAAGGAGGCGTTCAGAGACCCGCGCCTGTCAATCAAACTGAATCTTATGCGATGAGATCTGCTGCTGCTTCAACGCCGATCGAAGTAGGTTCAATGGAGATTAATTCACGAGTTCAGCTGATCGCTGAAGTTGAAGGCAATCTCTGATAGGGTAGAGTTATGTTTTGAATGTTCGATAAGCTTCAGTTTGTCGTTTTAATTGCGACACTCAAATTGGGGATGTGAGTTCACTCTCATCACAGTTGACGACAAGCTGAAGCTTATCGGACATTTTTGTTCCCTCAAAAATTCCCCTTTTGATTTTGTAAGGCGAGGGCGATGTGCCCTCACCTCAAGCCCCCTTTACTAAGAAATTTTTCTGTCGCGCCGCAATCGGCCGCGGCAGTTTTCTATTTTCCTTGCAAGGAGGGGAAGCAATGGCGAGATACAGAGACTTTGACGACGACCGGGACTTATATGCTCCAGAAGAACGAATGAGACGAGATGCGCCATGGCGTTCCGAGTATGCGTACGGCGACCGCCGCGCTTCGGAAAACGAACGTCGACCCGATGACTACAATCGCGGTCGATTTGGTGAACGCGCTGAGTATGACTACGACGAGCCGCGTTATAGCGAAACGCGGGAGCGCTTTCGTCATGAAGATCGTCGCAGTTCATTGTTAGGTATTCGTGGGGATCTTTCAACGCGACGCGCGCGTCAATCCCGTGATTATCGACCACAAAGATCGCGTTTGCGTTGCCGCGACATCATGACCCGAGATCTGGTGGTCGCGACGCGCGATACGCCCTTGACGCAAGTCGCACGAATGATGAAACAGGAGGACACCGGAGTGATCCCGGTGGTGGAATACGACACTCAAGGCGGCAACGGAAAAGCGTTTAAGAGTGACGATGAAACAAATTACGACACCCGCACTTATTCGCGTGGCCGGCTGGTCGGTCTGTTGACGGATCGCGACATGGTGATTCGTGCGATGGCCGATGGTAAAGACTGTTCGGTAGTCCGTGCAGAAGAAATCATGACAAGTGATATTCATTCGGCGCGACCTAATGATCGCGTGGTTGACGTCGTCCGCACAATGGGAGACAAACAGGTCCGTCGTATACCTGTCGTTAACGAGAACGGCTATCTGGTCGGCATGATTTCTATGGCTGATATAGCTAATGAAACAAACGAAGACGACGAACTAGCAGACGCCCTTCAGGGAATTTCGAAGGGCTCGTCATTCTGGAACAGAATCTTCGGCTGATCCTTTATTCGGTGTGGGTTGTTATGTGATTGCCGATTGCCGATAGCTAAATGTCCGATAAGCTTTAGCTTGTCGTTCCTCGGCCGAGAGGACGCACCCAAACATAACGACAAGCCAAACCTTATCGGACCTTTGGCACGGCAATCGGCAATGTTTAGCGGTTGGCAACCGGCGATCGCCGGGCTTATTCTCTGGACATGCGAAAACATGATCGTGACTTCTCGCTGATTCCGAAGAGTCAGCGAGTGCGGCCTTCAGATCGTCTTTGGAATCCGTCAGCCGATGTATATCGGTCGTCGGAGGGTTGGATTGTGAAAGTGGATCTTGCCGGCGTTTGCGCTGACGACCTTGAAATCTCAATTCGCAATGGGGATCTCACTATTCGCGGTTGCCGGCGCGACACAATGATTCGCGAGGATTTCAGTTATCACCAAATGGAAATTACCTACAGCCGCTTTGAGAAGACCATTAAATTTCCGAATCCAATTGAGGGAGCAACAGTGGCGCACGACTACCGAGATGGTTTTTTGATTATCAATCTGCGTAGTGAGTAGTGAGCAATGTCCGATAAGCTTTAGCTTGTCGTTATCTTTTTAAAGGTGTCTCTGGGTGAAGATGACGACAAGCTCAAGCTTATCGGACATTACGCTGGCTGAAGATGACGACAAGCTCAAGCTTATCGAACATAAGAAAGAAACCGAGATGCCTGAATCATCTGAAAACGTAACTCAAGACGCGAAACCTGCGACTCCCGTTGATGCTGGCCCAGCTACCGCGGAACCGTTTGAGATTGCAGTACTCGCGCTACAGAATCTGACGATTTTTCCGGAGACCGTAGTGCCTCTGGGTATCGGTCGACCCCGTTCGCTCGCCGCTGTCGAATCTGCCCTGGTAACTCAGGAAAAACTTCTCGCCTGCGTAACAGTTCGAGCGGATCACGCTGGTGAAGGGGACGCGAGTTCGAGCGATCTCTACCAGGTTGGCACGCTTGTAATGATCAAGCGCATGGAAAGAGTTGCCGATGCGATGCGCATTGTGGTCCAGGGAACGGAACGCATCCGAGTTTTGGAGTGGAAGCAGGAAGATCCCTTCATCCGCGCGAAGGTTCAAATCCTTCCCGATCCTGTGGTCGTTGACCCGGAGGAAGTTGAGGCGCGAAAACGTAACCTGCAATCGATGATTCAAGAGGCTTTGGCGTTACTGCCAAACGTGCCGCCAGAAGTGCGAGTAGCAGTCCTTGGATCCGTTGAACCTATCCGGCTTGCATACTTCCTTGGCTCCATTTTGAACCTCGGAGTTGACGAAGAACAAAAAATGCTCGAAGCGGAGACCGCCGACGAGCTTCTGCGGTTAGCGAACACGAACCTCGCGCGTGAACTGGAAATCCTTCAGTTACGCTCAAAGATCGCTTCCGAAGCGCAGACGGAAATGGACAAGGCGCAACGCGATTATGTGCTGCGGCAGCAGATGAAGGCGATCCAGAAAGAGTTGGGCGAGGACGAGGGCGGAGAGGCTGCTGAAGCAGGGTTGCTTCGAGAACGTCTTCAGAAGGCGGATTTATCAGATGAAGTTCGAGAAGAGGCAGAACGTGAGTTAAGACGATTAGAACGTTTGCCGGCTGCAGCTCCTGACTATCACGTCATCAGAACTTATCTTGACTACATCCTGGAGTTGCCATGGCGAAAGTCATCGGAAGACAAGCTGGATCTCGCGGAAGCACAACGCATTCTGGATGAAGATCACTTTGGTCTTGAGGATGTGAAGGAACGCATTCTCGAGTTTCTCGCAGTTATCAAACTTCGACCCGATACAAAGAGTCCGATTCTTCTCTTTGTTGGCCCACCGGGAGTCGGCAAGACGTCACTCGGTCGTTCTATTGCACGTTCTCTAGGTCGACAATTTGAACGATTATCGCTTGGTGGTGTGCGCGATGAAGCGGAGTTGCGTGGTCATCGCCGCACGTACATCGGATCGATGCCCGGTCGAATTATCCAGGCGATTCGTCGCGCGGGAGTGAACAATCCGGTCATGATGCTCGACGAGATTGATAAAGTCGGTAATGACTATCGAGGTGATCCAGCGGCAGCGTTACTCGAAATTCTTGACCCGCAACAGAACAACACTTTTCG
>PSRF01000177.1 GCA_003175865.1 Blastocatellia bacterium | reverse complement strand
CTTTTCGACCTGACCGTTTGATGAGTACAGTCTAGCCGACATCGCGGGCGGTTTCACTCCGTCAGGAGTGCGATGTTTATAGCCAGGCAGCCTCTTCATAACGCGCTCGTTCGGAAGAGCGGAAAACGATGGCTCATTTGCCCCTAACATTGCCGCACTTCCGAACGGAGTCGGAGTTAACGTCGCGAGCTATAAACATCCCACTCCTGACGGAGTGAGATGGCGACAACACCTTAGTTTAGCTGTGAACGTTGAAAGACTCGACTAACGTCAGTGGTGTCCATCAGGAACGATGTTGTGATCGTTGTAGGCTTTAAGTTGAGGTTCCGGGCAGCTGAAGCCGGTGGTTTTTCGTCTGGCGATGAGAGTTCGAAAAGGGAAAACTTTCACAGTGCCCGCCTCGACAAACCTTCGTCGAGATCGCGATAAAACTCTCCCTCGCCTCCCTCGAAATGATGACCTGTCGCTTCTACAGCAAAGAACAAACGTGGACCAGTCACCCTGCTAAACAACTTCTTCGCATCATCTAAGGGAGAGGTGTCGTCGTTCGTTGCATTCAACATCACCAATGCAAGCGGTGCGACTTTCGGCAGATAGTTCTGAGCCTCAAAAACCTTTTCGCGCGGAGTACCATGCGTTAGGTAGATGACGGCATCTGTCGGCTTCCAGGCAAGCTCGTTATAATTTGGGAGGCTAATGGCTATTACTCGATTGAACCGATTCTTCAAAGTGTCGCTCGAGCCAATCAGAACACTGTATCCGGCACCTATGGACCATCCGGCTAAAGTAACCGGCGATTTCGCATCAACTCCGGGACGAGCCAGCGCCGCACTCATCAACTGTCCATAGTCACGAACCAACTCTTCAGGCGTTACAGGTTTTTGTGAGCTCGCAAAGGTCGTCAGATAATCTTTTACATTGAAGCCAACTACTGTGTGTCCTGTCGCGGCGATGTGCGCAGCAATGTCAGCGCAGAATGGACTCCAACCACCATCACCACTGCTGAAAAATACAAGCGGCTGCTCCTTCGCATTTGCCTGTTGATACAGTTCAAGCTTCACTCCACGATCGCGAAGCGTAGCATCGAAAGTGGTGTGGCCTACTTCGTGCGAGACCTCCTGTGGAGTTACATGGTTATAAAACTGGTGATACCAAATCGCGCCCTTTAGAACAGCAGCACCGAACACAATTAGCAACGCGCAAATCACCCAGCGCAAGCGATAAATGAAACGAACCATGACATTCTCTCCAACCGCACTCATCACTGATCCTGTTTTTTCAAACTGGTAACTTGTGCGGCGGTGTTCGCATCCCCGCGTACCTGTCGAATCCAAGCGACTGCATTCGACAGTGCTGAATAAAATTCATTGCGCGCGCCAGTGAACCGATGATTCTCCGCCTTGATCAGAACGTACTGCTTGGGGTCGCGCGCCGCTGCAAATAATTTTCTGCTTACCTTCTGCGGACTAGCGGAGTCGGAAGTACTTTCAATCATGACGAGCGGCACCGGAGAGAGTCCGGATAACAGAGCATCAGAACGAAAACCAAAGCGTGAGTTCGCTGGATTCTTTAGGTCCGTATAGTTGCCACCAACACCACTGACGAGCTGGTTCTGCGCAGGCAATCCAATGGCAACAATGCCGGCCCAGTTTGCACGTGTGTCAATATCAGAGCCGACTGCGATTGCAAGACCCGCACCAAGGGACCAACCGTAAACATACACGGGCGCCTTGGCATCGACGGCAGCGTAGCTTCTTAACGCAGCAGCAATTACAGCGTAGTCGCTCGCGATCTGTTTAAACGTCAAAGGGTTTTGTGCTGACGATAGCTCTCGCAAATAGATTTTCGAATCGATACCGGCAACAGCAAAACCAACGTGCGCTAATTGCTGGGCAGTGCGCGGTGCTAATCCACGCCACCCGCCGTCACCACAAGCATAGATCGCCAGGGTACGTGCGGTTTCGTCTCGCCGTCGATAAAAATGGACCGTAAACGTCTGATCTCGCACCGAGACCTGACGGTCCTCAGTGACTACATCTTCGTAGGTCTTGATATCGTCCGGGTCATAATGATCAGCGGGTATTTGTCCCCGTTCAGTCTTTGTTTGTTCAGTAGCGGAGCCAGCCGCTGGCGTCTGGGCCAACAGCGTTCCCAGGCTAAACGCGAAAGCGACAACGGCTACGATAGCAATAGAGCCGAGCAAAGACCGATGACGAACGAGATCGAGTGTTTCCATGAGTCCATTCTCTTTGTTAATTCGATTCCTGATTTATATTTCTCTCCGCTAAAGATTCCGCGGATCGAAATGGCATTGCGCACTTGTACAGTCGCATACAACATTCGTGGTGAGAGTCGAGGTTGGTTGAAACAGAGATAGCGTCGCTCCCATGCATGCGGGTGATACTTGGCTTTGTAGCGGTAGAGGTGTTTGAAGTCGTAAGCACCTTCAACTCTCTCGTAGGTGAACTGCATTAACTTCGCGAGGCGCGGATGAAGACGAAGATCCGGGTCGTCTAACTTCGCCAATGGGGCCAGGCCCATTGAGCCGATCGCATATCCTTCATCTCGTAATCGGCGAAAGATCTCTGACGTTAGTAGTTCCATCGTTCCGCGTACCGCATCTGTGCGGCGACGCGTGCAGTCGAGGTAAAAACCATTCCGACCATAAATGGGTTCACAAACGATGAAACCCTCGATTCTTCCCTTCCCTCCCCCGGATCTAGCGACAAAGTAGCGTTTCGCGGTACGACGTTCGAGCGAAGGAGATCCGAGCAGGAACCCCATCTCGTGATTGCCTTTCACTCTTAGCCATTCGCTGGATACCTCTTGCAGCTCGCTGTTTATGCTCTCCGACCCAAGAGCAAAAGGGTGATGTTCAAAAACCACCACGCCTTCCCGCTTTGCTTTGTTGGTTGCAGCCCTCACCAACTCCATCTCGCCACCCGCCAGCGTGAATTTGGTGAGATCAAAAACCGCTTCCCTGCCGATCTGGACATCCTTGAAGCCCGTCCGACGAAAAGCATTCAATGTCTCTGGCGTTATCTGATAGGCGCAAACAGCTCGTCCGGACATTGAAAATGAAAAGTCTTCCAGGAGGTGGTCCATTTTTTCCGGCGAGCAGATCGGATCTCCACCAATTACTGCGACACCAGCGCTGAGTTGATAGGCGATAAACCCGTCGACGCGCGGCGAAGTGAAATACCGTTTTGGTCCCTCGAGCAACACGTAGGAACTTGAATTGGTCCCATACTTTCGTATCCAGGCCTCGAGTCTTTCGCGACCCGGATGAATTTGAAAGATAGGTTTGGCGTAGGTCCTCCCAGTGATGGAAGACCGCTTCATGAGTTGCATAAGTTCACACAGAATGACGAATCAAACATCGAGCATTACAACCTCGCTATCAATAACTCTCTTTACTTAGTGACTTAGCATTTGGGACGCGCTTGGATCTGTGATGACGATGATGGTGGTGACGATGATGATAGGCCACCCCTTGGTTCGCCATGGCTGACTGAAGGGTTTGATTGTGCGAACTGCTGCCAAACGCGGTAGCCGCCGGAACTAACAAAGACGCACTGGTTAACGCAATCGTAAGCATTTGCTTTGCATTGATCATTTTTTCTCTCCTAACATGATTTGTAAGGCTCGGGAGATTTGATTGCCGATCCTTGCAACCGCAATGACCATGCCAACAAACCCGTCGTGTGTTGTCTCATTGATTCTTTGCTGAATTGATTGTTTAACGACTGATGCGGTGTGACGCCTTTGTTTGAATTGGCAGAACCGCCACAGTGGTGATCAGCGAAGATACGTAATCTTCAAGAACAACGAGACCGAAGATAGCTGGCATGTTCGTTGCGGATAGATCCAATATCAATGGAGAGCTTTCTTACAAAGTTCGGACTAATAGCAGTTTTCATCTCAGCGTTGCTCGAAGCAGACGTAGTCCCCGTGTTGACAGGTGTGATTGCACATCTCGGGTACTTCGGATTCGTTAAAGCGATCATGGCCGCAAGCGCTGGAGCGTTTGGCGGAGATTGTCTTTGGTTTTGGATTGGGCGTGGCCGCTCCGAATGGATCCGCAGCACTCGTTTTTATGCGCGCACAAAGAAGGTAACGCAGAACTTGAATCAGCAACTTGGCGTTTGGCAGATACCCGCTTCACACATCGTTTACGGAACTCGAATAGCCACTATGCTCTTTGCCGGAATCGAGAAGGTGTCGTTCATAAAGTTCGCACTTGTTGATCTCTTAGGCTGCGCCTTCTTCACAACAAGCCTGGCGGGTCTCGGCTTCCTGTTCAGTGACAGCGCGTCATTGATCATTGGTCACGTCAAAAGAGTTGAACTATTCCTGTTGTTGGTTGTTGTTGGCACCGTCGTCGTCTTTCATCTACTGAAAGTCGTGGCTCAGCGGCAAACCCAAAGTGGCTAGAAAGACTTCAAACGAGCATAATCTGTCTCGAAAGATGCGACCTCTAAAACTCCATACAAAGGCAACGCTGGTTGCTTCTGCCGTAACGATTGGCATGCTCACGGCCGCCCTGTTCATAACGAGTGCCGGTATTGCAAATCTAGAACGCGACGACGATAAAGCGTTCGCCGAGCTACAGGCGGTCAATCTGGCGGCGGAAGTCAGCGACATGGCAGCCCCTCGCGACATGGAAGCATTAGAGCGGGCAGTCAACCTGGTTATGGGCGCGCGGCCCAATTTTGTCAGCGTACGGATTTGGGAGCGCTCCGGAGGCGAATTCATTGAGCGAGTCGCTTCGTCCGGCAGTGCACCTGTTGAAGGAATGTCCGACGATACTAAAGAGGCTTTGCGTAGTGGACTGGCATCAAAGGTGGTAAGCACACGACCTTACGGCAACGATAAATATCTTTATCGAATCTTTGTGCCCGTGACCACAGAGGGGCGACTAAGCGGTGCAGTAGAAGTAACTGAACGATTCGACAGCAACTGGACAGTGGCGTTGCGTTACGCGAGAAAAACTTTCTGGATGCCACTCATTGCGATAGTGCTCATCACTCTTGGCAACCATCTGCTGTTTCGACATCTCGTTTACAAACCTATCGACCATCTGCTGGCGGCGATGTCGCGAGCCAAGTCAGGTGACCTGGAAGCGCACGTGCCACCGCGCGCTGCTGACGAACTTGGCTTACTTTCGAATGAGTTCAACAGCATGATTCAACAGGTCCGCGAGATGACCCAGGAGCGCGAGGCCCAACAGGCTATCCTCAAACGTCGGGTTCATGAGGCAACAGCAGAACTAGAAGAACGCAACCGTCAATTGAAAGAGACGAACCTCGAATTGTGGCGTACAACTCGACGAATGAACGAGCTCGGGCGACTTGCAGCCGCAGGTCAGATGGCCGCGCAGTTTGCGCATGAAGTCGGGACACCGCTCAATTTGATTAGTGGTCACGTGCAGTTGTTAGGTTTGGATCTAGCTCGGAGTCCGCGTGGCGAAGCTCGACTAAAAATTATCAGCGAACAAATAGAACGCATCGAGCGAATTGTGCGTAGCATGCTCGATCGAACACACTTTGAAACGGAGCTGACTCCTGTTGATTTGAACCAACTCTTACGTCATCTCTTTGACGCGACTTCAGCGACTCTCGATAAACGTAACGTAACGTTAGTCGAGAAATTCGATCCCGAACTTCCCACAATAAGCGGCTCGTCGGATCGACTACAGCAATTATTTCTTAATTTGATTAACAATGCTCTTGATGCAATGCCACGCGGTGGTGGGTTGACTGTTTCTACTCGCACCGAGCAGAACGAAACCGGTACGCCAACTGCAATAGTCGATTTTGCGGATAATGGCTCAGGTATGAATCCGGAGACCATGGCTCGAATTTTTGACCCGTTGTACACAACAAAAGCACCGGGACAAGGCACAGGATTAGGGCTTGTGATCGTTAATCAGATAGTCAAAGAGCATGGTGGTGACGTCGAAGTTCAAAGTAATCCCGGAGAAGGCACGCGTTTCCGCCTGATCTTTCCTGCCGACAGAAATGGTCATATCGCCAACGAATCGAACTTGAATTCGAATCTTGAGACTGAGGTGAGCGCGTGAAACGAGTTTTAGTCGTCGATGATGATCGCGCTTCGTGTGAGTTGTTGCGCGAGATCTTTGTCAGTCAGGACTGGCTCGTGGACACAGCACTCACGCCAGATGAAGCACTTCAGAAAGCTCAGCTGGACAATTTTGATTTAGTTGTGAGCGACATAAATCTCGAAGCGGAGAAAAATGGACTAGACCTGTTGAAGGAGTTACGTGGTCAATGCCCGGTGATTCTCGTCACCGCATTTGGGAGTCTTGACTCTGCTGTAACAGCCTCTCGCGAAGGCGCGTGGGATTTCATCTCAAAGCCGTTCAAAGTCGAAGAGGTCATTGCTGTCGCTCAACAGGCTCTGAATCAAACAAGAGCAAGCCGGGATCAGGATGAAGTCGCTCCGCTTCCAGCCTCACTCAGTTATGAAAACATGGGTTTGATTGGACGCTCGCCTGCAATGATCGAGCTCTACAAGGCAATCGCGCGAGTTGCCCCCACGAAAGCGACGGTCCTGATTGTTGGCGACTCTGGCACCGGTAAGGAACTCGTCGCACGCGCAATTCACAAACACAGTCCGCGAGCTAACCATCCGTTTGTTCCAGTTAATTGCGGTGCGCTGACGGAAACGTTACTCGAGGCCGAACTGTTCGGTCATGTGCGCGGCGCATTTACTGGAGCGGCGAGCGATCGAAAAGGGTTATGGGCCGAGGCCGATGGCGGAACACTGTTTCTCGATGAAATTGGTGAAACCAGTTCCGCTATGCAGGTGAAACTCTTGCGCGCATTGCAAGAAGGAGAGATTCGACGTGTTGGTGCCTCGAAAACTGAACGGATTGACACTCGCGTTATCGCAGCCACCAATCGGAATTTGGAGAAGGAAGTTAAGAGCGGAAGCTTTCGCGAAGATCTTTTCTATCGTTTAAGCGTAGTGACGCTTCGCGTGCCACCACTAAGAGAACGACGCACTGATATTCCTCTGCTTGCCGATCGATTCTTGATGTTGGCATCTGAAAGAGTGGAACGTGGTCCGTTTCGTATCACTGAGGAAGCGATTAGGACTCTTGTAGCCTACGACTGGCCAGGAAACGTGAGAGAGCTTGAATCGGCCGTCGAACATGCGACGCTGCGTGCGCGTGGAAAAGAGATCACACCTCACGATCTGCCAGAAAAGTTTCAGTCTGCCGACCTGAGAGATGCGGCCCAATCACCACTCACAACTCTTTACGGCGACCTACCTTCTCTGGCTGAGGTCGAGCGACGCTATTTAATCTATGTACTCGATAGCCTGAGTGGCAATCGATCGCGTGCAGCCGAAGTGATGGGAATTGATCGACGCACTCTTTACCGAATGGCTGAGAGATATGGAATTGATCTAAGTGGAGAGTAAGTTCTCAATAACTAACTGCTTCAAGTTTCTGGTCCACTTCCTTTAGTGCAATAGTCGCAGTACCAATCCTTCCGCTTCTAATGAGGTCCTTCACGGTTTCGAGTTGTTGGTTCGTCGCCTGCAATTGCTCTCTGATGACGCCTTTGTCTGGGTTTCGCGCCAGAGCTCGTTGAGTCGCGGCACTTGCCTGTTCCAAAGCGTTCAGTGCTGGTTCGTTCTGCTTGCGTTTCAAATAAATGACCGCTGCGGCGATACGATCACCGGCTGTTTCAATGTCGCGATCAGCAGTGGGCAATTCAGTGGGTGTTTGAATGGGTGCAATTGCGACGGGTTTGGTTCGATTAGCATCTACGGTAATCGTTTCTTCAAGTGGTCTCGTTCGCCACGACGAGAAGACGTCCATTAGCACGATCACGGCACAAAGTGACAAGGTATAGTAAAAGATGATTCGACGTCTGCTATTCGGATTGTAATCTTCACCGAACATTAAGGGCCGCACGTTCGAGCGCCTTTCACGCTATGAAATGCAAAGGGATAAGAAGAGAAGCTGTACCAGTCAAGTCTCTTTAAGGTTCCCAGATATCGCCATCGCTGACCTCGAAACGTACTAGTCCTTGGCAAGCGATATGCCAGCGGTGGAGTTAAGCTGGACCAATGGAGCATGATCCGTAAATTTACTCTTTTGAATGCGAGAGACTCTGCTTCGGAGGGCTTGGCGAACGAAAAAGTGAGGCATCTACGCACCGCTGAGCAAACTCGCCACGCTTTCTTTCCAGACCGGACAAGACATCTGCAGATTGCACCGTTTACCTAATTTTGGCACAAACAAGTCACTATCAAACGCGTTAGCAATCTGCGGAATCTGTGTTATCTGTGGATCCCTGGGACGCGAAACTTACCAAATAGCAGGAAACAAGATCGATGAAGCTAAAACTCATTCAAACAGGCGATCCGGTTTTACGACAACGTGGTCGAGAATTAACGCGAGAAGAAATCCTGAGCGGATCGATTCAAAATTTGATCGAGTCGATGCGAGAGACAATGCGGGAGGCGCCCGGTGTCGGTCTCGCGGCCCCTCAGATTGGCGAATCACTCCAACTTGCAGTCATTGAGGACCCTTCAGAATTCATCTCGCACCTTCCCGAAGAGGAAGTTGTCGCGCGTGAACGTTCGCCTGTCGACTTTCACGTAATCATCAACCCGAAGCTTTCTGTCGTGGGTGAGTCGTCGGCAGAGTTTTTCGAAGGCTGCCTCAGCGTGGAAGGCTTTCAGGCTGTCGTCCGTCGTGCTCTCGAAGTGCATGTTGAATGCCTCAATGAGCGAGCAGAACCGATTACGATCAATGCGAGAGGGTGGTACGCTCGTATACTCCAGCATGAGATCGATCATCTCGATGGACATTTGTATATCGACCGAATGAACACGAGGACCTTCACGACCAATGAGAACCTTGTTCAATTCTGGAAGACTGCTCAAGAGATGGAAAGTTCTTAACTCAGAAAAACAGAATCTAGTCGGGGGGAAAATGTGAAAAAAGTAGTCACCAGAGGCTTCAGCCTCGTGGAGCGTCCAACTTTCTTGAATGCACCGTGTTTTGTAAAACACCACCGTGATGCCTGCTTCACGCGGTAGGAGTGCAATGTTTAAAACAGCTCTCGACCTAAGCACCTTCGTTCGGAAGAGCGGCACAGTTACGCGCAGCTAGCCATTCGTTTTGCCGCTCTTCCGAACGGTGCAAACTATGTGGCGGCGAGCTATAAACATTTCACTCCTACGGAGTAAAGCCCTTCTACTTTCACAACATCTCTGAAGGCGGTGGTGTCCTTTTAAAAACATAGCTGCTCGATCCAGGTTCAAGTTGAAGCTCGACGAGGCCTCAGCGTGGTGTCTAGCTATTTTCAACTAGAACGTAAATCTTAGTCGCAACTGAACGAGTCTCGGGTGACTGCTAAACACGTGAGAAGGTACGAATAAATTCGAGAGACCTTGCGCGATCGTGTTGTACTGCGAGACCGCCGCTGAATTGATCGGATCAACCGTACTGATTGACCCGGGAACGTATTGCGGATGGTTGAACAGATTGAAGAAATCAGCGCCAATCTGAATCTTCTTTGTCTCCGTGACCGCAAAATTCTTGAAGACCGAAAAATCGACATTCTGAATCGCGGGCGACAAGAATGTGTTGCGGCCAGCATTGGATAGTGCTCCATTACCCGTTTGGATGTATCGGGCGTTTGGATTTGTTGCAACATAACCGACTGTGCGCTGCGCGTTGGTCAGAGTACAACTTCCGCCAGGTGTGAAACTTGGACAGGTCTTCAGGAGTGCGACGACTGCGCTCGCTTGGTTGGCATTGCCGCTCTCGTTAATTATCGTGCGATCGCCGGCCGAATCCCCATTTTGGTTTGCATCGTTTCCACTCAAAACCGTTACGTACTCGCCCGACTCGATCGTCAACGTTCCAGCCAGACTGACACCTCCAAGCAGCGTCCTGGTCCAGAAGTTTCGACTATGAGTAAAGTACGGCAAGTCATACAAGCTGGAAGCAGCAAATCGGTGAGTATGATTTAACGCTGAGGTCGCTCGCTCAGGTCTCAAGTTTTGAAAGTCCTGGACGCGACGCGGACTGAGAACCGTCGAAAACACTTCAGCAGTTGAATCATCAATTAGATGACTCAACGTGTATGCGGCCGACATTTGAAACCCATTGGTGAAACGGCGCGTCAACTGGACAGATCCCCCGTGATACGTTGAGTTGCCATTAGGTAGCCAGGTCACGATATTTCCATTGAATCCGGCGGCAGCAAATGCGGGGAGAATATTTGACCTCGCTTGAATCTGGCGCAATGTTAATGTGAGCGAATCAATCGTGGATTGCGATGGCGCCGTTAAGAACGTTGGCAAAAAACCTCCCGGACCATTAAAGACTCGCGGCTGCGCGTTCAAACGACTCTGAGTTGGCAGATGAATACCACGCGATCCTACATATCGAGTTTCGAGCGCCCAATCCTTGTTGAACTCGCGTTGCCAACCCAAACTCCACGAGATTGAATACGGAACTTTTTGATCTGGAATCCACGCAGTGGTTGCAGCTCTCGCGGCTGCGGGATCGTTGCCAGTCGGCAGCGGGTTCGGACCAATACCACCATTCTTTAAAAAGTTCGGCGACACTCCAGGAATGCCTGGTCCATTCTGGCCAACGTCAATTGTTTGGTTGAACTGTGGCGGCAGGGACAAAATCGGGATGTTGTCGAAGATCACGTCATAAGCCATCTGAAAACTAGCGCGAATAGAACTCTTCTCTGGTCCACCAAAGATGCGTCCCAGGTAACCTGAGGTGTAACTCGGCGACCACGCAAGACCGACTCGCGGCGCGAAGTTCGTCTTCTGCGATTTAGGTTCATCAAAAGTAATCAGACCAGGAACAGACGCGATCGCGTTTAACTTCTGCTGTCGACCACCAAACTGCACCTGCTGATACACGTAACTTAGACCGAGATTGAATGTTAGGTTCGGTCGAAAGCGCCAATCATCTTGTGCGAAGGCAAACCAGAGAATCTGATCTCCGTAGAATGGTGAGGAACCGACCGATCGCTGGCCGAGAAAGTCTGGAGCGATGTCGCGGAAGTATAGATCAGACGTGTTGTACTCATAGTCTCCACGCGCACGTTGGACAAAAGACTGTGGTGAGATCAACTTGCGGAAGTCTCCGCCAAACTTGAGCGAATGGTTTCTGTGAAGGAGCGTCACATTGTCTACAACTTGATAATTATTCTCGATTGTAAACTGAGGCGCGAATGGATTTGGTCCAATGTTAATTCCCAAATCGAGTAACCCGATATTGGGGAACTGATCCAGACCCGGGAAGCTAATGTTCGGAGTCACAATATTCTGGTCGAACCGACGATAGGCAAGCCGCGTTTCATTCATCAAATTTGGGGAGAAGTTGTGCGTTAGGGTATACGAAAACAAGCGACCCTTGACTGGCGCGTCAGTGAAAAACACGGGCAGGTTAGCTGTGTTGTCGATCGTTGAGAGATTATTCATGGTGAATCGTCCGCGATGCTGTGTGTTGCTGCTCTGCGTGTAATCGATGTTCAACATGAAATTCTTCTGATTTGAAAAGTTCGGGGCCGCAAACGCAACTGTGCCAACCGGTATATCAACGCCCGCGACCTTAATTGTGCCGGCGTTGTTTGTCGGCGCGACTGGAACGTACTGCTTAAACACGCCGAGGTTTGACTGCGAAATTCCTGGTAATCCCGCAAGTGTCGCAAGTCCGGCAGCAGTGGGTGCCGAAATTCCACCTGGCGACGCTGCCTGCCCGAGTGCGAATTGCTCCCATGAGGAAAAGAAGAAAAGCTTGTTCTTTAAAATAGGACCACCAACATTTCCGCCCCAGCGATTGAAGTCGAAACGCGGATAAGCACTGTCACCAGCGTTTGGATCACGCACGATCCCTGCGTTTTTTTGAAGCGTGTCGAGAGCAATCAGTCTTCTGTTCTGCAGAAACTCGTATGCACGACCATGAAACTCGTTTGTACCGCTTTTGGTGACAGTAATGAACTGACCGCCAGTCGAATGACCGTACTCAGCCGAGAATTGGTTTTGCAGGAGAGAAAACTCTGAGACTGCTTCCGGTGTGATGTAAACCTGAGGACCAGTCACGACCTTGTTGTTATTGTCAACGCCATCGACAATGAAGTTGTTGTTGCGTGGGCGCTGTCCACCGACTGAACCACCAAAGCCAACTCCAACCCCACCGCTACTCGAAACATTCGGCGCCAGCAAAGAGAGATTGTTCACACCGGTTGGCGAACCGATCACAACATTCAGGCCCGTCTGCGCCAGATCAACCACCTGACGCTCACTGAAATTCTTCGAAAGCGTCGTTGTGGTGGTTTGGATCAATTCACTGCCAGCGGCAGAGACGTTAATTGTCTCCGTCTGTAACCCAACTGCTAATAGAACTGGTATGTCAGTTGTTTTGTTCAATTCAACTTTGACGTCGTTAAGAGTGACTGACTTGAAGGTCGTCGCTGCAACGGTGATTGTGTAGTCACCGGGCAGCAGCGTCGGAAATTCAAACTCACCGGCTTCTGATGTTTGAGTTGTACGAGTCGAGCCGTTCAGTTTGTTTGCCAGTTCCACGCTGGCGCCCTGGACCAGCGCACCATTTTGATCTTTCACGACGCCACGAATGTTGCCAGTCGTGACTTGAGCGTACATTGAGGCAATCGTGGCCAGGCCAACTGTAATCAAGAGTGCAAATCGAGGGACCCATTGATTTCGTGTCGTTACAAAATTGTTCATGACGTTGCCTTTCTCTGAAGATCTCTTTGAGGTCTGGGGACAGCGAGGCGAGACAGGCGCAACAGTTGTTCCCTACTCCGGGCAAAAATGGAATTGCTTGGGAGATAAAGAGTTAGAGTAGTGAGAAACTCTTCGGTTGCAGGAAGAGAGCCCAACCTTTGTTATTAATTATCAAGTCGTGAATTCGTTCGGCTTCAATAGCGTACGTGTCACCGAGCGCTTATGAAGTCTGCGAAGCGGACGATTGAAGAATCTTTGGGACGTACCTCAACGCCCTAGTGGCTTTGAGAAATATTGAACTCACTACAAAGACTTTTGAATCGCTGTTGCAGATGATTGAAGTACGAATATGACATACGAAAATTCACAAATCCCAACCACTGTAGGACATCGACTTGAAACCGCGAGAGATCTCGTACACAGATTAGTGACTGAGCTCGACGGAGTTGGTCCCTTACCCGCGTTGAATTTGAACGGCGGAATACGAATCCGTGATGAGGTTCTACGTTATGAGATCGATCTGATTCGAGCTGCATTGCGACTGACGAGGAACCATCAAAAGCGCGCGGCGCAGATGTTGGGTATCAAGGTTACGACCCTCAACTCGAAGATCAAGAAACACAAACTTCTATGACTCCGATTGCAGAACCACTCGAATCCCAGCAACTCCTTGTGGCGGGAAATGGCTCCAATATGACCGAGCTGCCGCCGAGGCTCGCGACAGCTAACGACATTCGCGAACTGGTCCAATTTTTGAAGCGGAGGCCACATGGAGTCAGCACTCATGAGATTCCTCAACCACTTAAGAAGCGCGTGTTTCACCCAACCAAGATCGAGTGTTATCAGTTTTGGGGTCTGGTGAGTGTGAATCGAGGCCGGCTCGTCCTGACGCATCTTGGTTGGCAGTTTGCGCACAGCCTCGATCCGGAAGCGCGGGCGTATCGGGAGTTGTTAGAGAGTGTTTCGATTTACCGGGCTGCTGTGGAGTGGATCGAGCGTGAGCACCTTGATGTGCTCACACAAGACGAACTCGGCTCTTACTGGCGAGAGGAATGTCCATGGGCGTTCGTCAAGTCTGCCGAAGAAGATCTAACGGCGGCCGTTATTACCTTCTTTCATATTTGTCAGGCAGCAGAACTCGGCACGATGACTCTCGGGAAACGTGGACAACCAGGTCGACTACTCATTTGGCACGAAGTGCTTCATCCAGTTCCTGATTCTTCCACGCGTTAGCGCGGTTCTAAACCCATTCGCCGCACCAACGCAGCAAAGCGTGGTTCATCTCGTAACGACTCGAAAAACGGATCTACGTTAAGAAAAACCATCCAGCAGGCTCTTTCGCGAAACGCCCTTTCCAGACACGTTAGCGCTTTGTCCTTCTGTCTTAGACCAGCATGCACAATTGCTTCGAGATAAGGCGACACGTATCGCTTCTTCGCCAAGGTGTGTAACTGGCCGAGTTTGGTGAGTGCTCTATCCACCTGGCCGGACATTGCGTACGTATACCCAACTACCGCTATCGTTTGTTGCACATATTCACTCGATCTGATCTTTTCAAACTGCGCTATTGCTTCCGTAGGACGACCAGCCTGGGCCAACGCAGATCCGAGATAGTACAGGGCTTGAGAAAAATGTGGCTCCATCTCGAGAGTTGTCTGAAAGCGTTGAATTGCACTTTCGTAGTCGCCCCGGTAATAAAAAGGTAAACCTCTAACGGTGTTCAGTATCAGACAGCCAGGATCGATCGACTGCGCCTCCATCAAGTTTTCAAGGGCGTCGTCGAATCTTCCTCTAAGCAAAAGCCACCATGCATACCAGTGACGCGCGGTACCATAATTCGGTTTCATCTCTATAGCAGTCACATAGTCTTCTTGAGACTCTGACCAATTCCAGTCGTAAAAGAGTTTCACTTCACCCAACGAAGCGTAGGCCTCTGCCAACGTAGAGTCTAATTCAAGTGCTCTCAACGCAGCGGCTCGCGCAGCAGGAAAGGCATTCTCCGGTGCAAGATATAAATATTCACCCAACAGAGCATAAGAATCGGCGAGACCAACGTGGGCCATCGCGTTGTTCTCATCGGCAGCAATTGCTTCTCGAGCAAACTGAATTCCCTTCAATAGTCCCTGTTCGGTTCTAGAGTCCCAGAAATATCTGCCTTTGATATAGAGGGTGTAGGCGTCGATGTCGTTAGTTAGGCCTTTTTCCAACTGGAGCCTCTCGTCCGTATTAAGCTTGAGTTGAAGGGCTCGCACTACTTGATTAGCGATGCAATCCTGCACAGCAAAAATATTTGAGTACTGCTCATCAAATCCCGCAGCCCAAATCGTCGCTCCGTCATTAACATCGGTTAACCGAACATTCACGCGGACGCGATCGCCCATGTGTTGAATCGTACCGTCCAGTACGGAGCCAACCTGCAACTGCCGGCCGATTGTTCTCAGATCGTCTATTGTCTCAGCGTAGCGGAGAACTGCCGATGTGGGTCGTACGACTAGTTTCTTCAGACCACTAAGCTTTGTGATCAGAGTGTCAGCCATTCCCGCGCCCTGAAAGTGCTCGCCCTCTGGTGCGTTTAGCAAATTAAAAGGAAGCACAGCACAAATCGTTCG
>PSRF01000341.1 GCA_003175865.1 Blastocatellia bacterium | reverse complement strand
CATGGCGTAGATACGCTGTGTGGCTACCTGTGGAGTGGCTTTCCACAGAGGGAAAACAGCAGAGAGTTCCAGAAAATCTGCGCCGAACACTCCGCAGTTCAAGGTCGAGAATTAGGCTACTAGACCCGATCCAGGTAAATTCAAATAATCTCAAATCACGTGGGTGCGATACGGTATCGGCGGCCGTAGGTTGGGACATTGACTCGCGCTCGGCCCAAGGCGCTGTGGCTTCACAAGAGGAACCTGCCAGGCAAGCTGAAGCTCAATCATCATGCCAACACGCCGATCGATCTGAAAGAATATTGCGGTCTTCTTGAGTGACATCACCTTCTCGAATTCAGGAACGAATTTCAGACGCAGCTGCGTATTATCCCCGTCGAGAGCTAACCAGCGCTTAATGAAGCTGCCGGCCTGTTCATCGGTCATTGTTTGGTAGCCTTGGGTATATCGCGGAAACCATCAAAGTCAACGATGTTCGGTACGCCCTCATCAAGGAATATATCGATCGTAAAGTGGCCAGAATTTTGTGGTTTCCGTCAATGGCATGTTGGCGGCCACTATCTTCTTGCGTTCAGCACGAATGTCTTGTCGCATCAGCTGAATGTCGGCATCATTCACCTGCTCTCTGCTTACGTTCCCGCTACTAGTAGCCGATGGCGCGGTCTGTTGCGCGCTGAGCAATGGAACCGAGGCGAGCACAAATATCGCGAGAGAAAAATGGAGAGGTGCGTTTCTTCTCATATCGGAATTTCTCTGCTGTTTACCCCCAAACATTCATTGCATCAGCACGATGGCAGATGGAATCGCCAGTTGGCACTCGCAATGTTGCCAGTCTCCCGGGGATCTGAATTCAGTGATAGTCCGGCGTCTATGCGCGATTTGAGCGATGCCAGCTTTCACCGATTACTCTCCAGATTTTGTAGACATAAAAGTCCGGAGAATCGCCGTTCCAGCGGACGACTGGCTCGAAGCCAAGAGGGCAAGGTCATTCCCATCACTTTCACTGACGGTTAGCTGGTCCCACCTGTTCTGATTCTGGAACAGACTAGATCTTCTCACTTGACGAGTCGCACGGGTTGGCTAAGATGCTTGCCAAAGGCTCGGGTCTATGACCCGCTAAGGGGAGCTAAGGTGAGTAGTACGTCGGTTTCCTCACTCTCTAAACGTACTGGTTCTCGGATCAGCGCATTTGACACGCGCCAGCGTTATCGCTCAGTTGGGGGGGCGGTTTCTTCCGCGCTGCTGGTGGGAATCAGCTACTACCTTGGGACGAGGATTGGCTTCGCCTGGACTCCGGCCGGACAGCCCAACTCCACATTTTGGCCTCCTAATGCGATTCTTCTGGCAGCCTTGTTGTTAGCCCCGCGGACAACATGGTGGAGCTTTATTCTGGCAGTGCTTCCGTTCCACATGTTGGGTCAACTCGAAACTGGAGTACCGGTGTGGACCGCTGTCGGCTGGTTCATAACCAACAGCAGTGAGGCATTGATCGGGGCGTACTGCATTACGCGCTTTAGCGGTTCCTCAAAAAGGTTCGACAGCGTGCGCGGCGTTCTCATCTTTGTTGTATTCGGTGTCCTATTTGCCCCCTTGGCGACGTCATTTCTGGATGCGGCTGCGGTGGTACTTACGGGCTGGGGCCGAGACCTTTGGCCACTCGGGATGGAGCGGTTTTGGACTAATGCATTGGCCGAGCTGACAATTGTTCCAGCGATCGTGCTCGGTGGTGCTCGTGGTATTCCTTGGATTCGGGGGACAAGCAGAGCTCGATTGTGTGAAGCGGTCCTGCTCGCGATTGGGACAGCGCTGGTTGCTTTTCTGGTATTCGGCTTCGACGGTTGGTCGGCTACTTCTACTCCGGCATTGCTTTATGTTCCTCTGCCACTCTTATTATGGTCTGCGGTCCGTTTTGGCTTAGGTGGATTAAGCGTATCGGTGTTGTCCACCGCGCTGATCTCGAGCTGGTACACAATCCACGGGCGTGCTCCCTTCCCCGATGCGTCGATAGTACAGAACGTCGTCTCGCTGCAAATTCTATTTTGCACGGTTGTTGTGCCGCTCATGTTTCTATCAGCAGTGATGACCGAGGCGCGACGCACGCAAGAGTCGTTGCGCAGGATGAGTGCCAGCCTGATTGAGGCACAGGAACAGGAACGCCACCGGATCGCACGCGAGCTTCACGACGACCTCGGACAGGAACTGGCGTTGGCTAAGGTAGCGCTTGATGCGCTTCGAGAAGAATCCGACGACACTTTCAGGGCACGCTTAACGGAGGTTTCGGATCAGCTTGCTGCGATTTCCACCACGGCACGTGAAATCTCGCACGGTCTCTATCCGACGCAGTTAGAGTATCTAGGGTTGCCGAAGGCTGTGAAGAAACTGTGTGATGAAATGCAACGTGGGAAAAACATTTCGATTTACTTCACGATGGACAATTTGCCGGACCAGTTAGAGCCCTCAACCTCGCTCTCTTTATATCGTATCGCGCAAGAGGCTTTGCATAACATAATTACGCACAGCCAGGCCAAAAACGTGCAGGTAGAGCTTGCAGCGAATCGTGAAGAAGTGTTGCTTCGGATCAGCGACGACGGTATGGGCTTCGATCTCAGTCGCGAAGTGGCTGGTCTGGGGCTCGCTAGTATGCGAGAAAGGGTCCAAGCGATCGGTGGATCCATCGACATCTCATCTTCTTCGAAGTCAGGAACGCAGATTGAGGTCCGGGTGCCCTTAAGCAGAGATGATGTTCCGAGCGCTGCTTAACTCAGATAAGAGCCTTCCATTCTTCGCGATGCCTCCGGCCGAACCGCTGGGTTGCCCTATGCAAAAGCGGCGGCTTCGGCCGACACGTTTTCAGTAGTGGTCTGCTGAATTTCTGTGCGGCGCATCCAAAAGTACAGTGCAAATACACTACTCGTACTTGCCAAAGCCGCGCCGAACACGGTTGTAAACCAGAGAGTTGGACCAGTATTTCGCGTAAGATTATCAAAAATGATTGGTACGAAGACATTGTGACTGGCGTGAAGCAACACTGCGGGCCACACACTCTCTGACTTCAACCTAAGCCAAGCAAGAATGAAGCTGACCGAGATGCATGTGATGGTGGAACAACTGAGTGCGTACCAGCGATTCGTTCCACTATTGTAGTCCGCAAACAGCAGCAAGGGACAATGCCAAGCCGCCCAGATCAAGCCACTCACAAGACTGGCTTTCGTGAAGGACATTTGCTTAGCCAGTTCCGGAAGCAGGAGTCCTCGCCAGCCAATCTCTTCGCCCAGCGTCATCGATAGGTTCTGGATCACACCTCCGGTTGCCATGAAGATGATGCCGAGGGTAAACGAAGCCCAAGTAGGCAAGCCTTTTAGCTCTACGTCCTCTGCAACCGCGCGCACGAATTCCGAATTCCACCCAGCCAGCCGCAACGCCCATACTGCGCCATACGCAAGAGACGTGTACGCGAGCGGCACGCAGTATGCTGCGGCGATATATCTGTTATCCGGCCAACGCCATGCGAGGCATCGAATGTCGCGCCTGAGGAGACGGCAGGTAACAAGCGCTGCCAGCGCAGGACACCACATGATGGCTGGGACCACCACACCAAACCCCATGTTCAGATGGCCTGACCAGATAATCAGAGTCCAGACCACCGCACTGAATGCGAGAGTGAGCTGCAGGTACAGTTGAGTCGTCTTCTTTGAACTGTCGCGCATCGAATTGGTGATTGGTCCTCTCGGATAACCGGTACAGAGCTGAATCTGTTTTTCAGAGCTTATTCCCCACGCTTTTCGCGATCAGAGCTACTGTCATTGTTGTCAGTTACCTGCGTCGTTTTAAAGCACAAACTGGTCTCAGACTCATTCCTGGCGATGACACAGTTATTGTCAAGTTCGAAACCTGTCGTCAAAGCCGTAGCTCTGCTGATATTGATTGCTCTAGGCTAAGCAGTGATTGGGCCACCGCAGCTACCCAATCCTGGAAATGCTCCTA
The DNA here is from genome assembly GCA_003175865.1 of Blastocatellia bacterium. Taxonomy (GTDB): domain Bacteria; phylum Acidobacteriota; class Blastocatellia; order Pyrinomonadales; family Pyrinomonadaceae; genus PSRF01. The sequence goes on along the minus strand of PSRF01000341.1, from coordinate 2,602 downwards.
TCAGCCGGGACCAACAGATCCAGTTGGGACTTAAGGCGGCATCGCAGGTATATCAGCAGATGCCAGTGTTACCGGACAGCAGTCCGGAGACCCAATACATTCGGAAGCTCGGAAAGAAACTGGTGGCAACCATCCCTTCTCAGTATTCGTGGCCATTCGAATTTCACGTCATTCCGCAGAAGGAAATAAACGCGTTCGCATTGCCCGGTGGTTCGATGTTCGTGAACGTCGGCACTATTACCGCAGCAACAAATGAAGCGGAGCTTGCAGGAGTAATGGCCCACGAGATGTCGCACGTTTACATGCAGCACTCCGCCAAGCAGGCGGGCAAGACGCAAACTACATCCGAGATAGCAGGCATTGCTGGAGCTATCCTGGGAAGCACAACCCGAGGAGTATTTCGGTTCGCTGGCACAAGCCGGCATCCAGTTGGCGCACAGGGGCTCATGTTGAATATTCCCGTAGCGACGAAACGCAGGCCGATTCTGTGGGTGCGATTATTTTGTACAAGTCCGGTTATAACCCGCAGGCTATGGCTGATTTCTTCAAGAAACTCGCGGCTGAAGGTTCCACCGGCCCGCAGTTCCTGAGCGATCATCCCAACCCAGGAAACCGGGAAGCGGCAATCCAGAAAGAGATCGCAACGTGGCCGCGGAAGGCCTACAGCACTGCTAATCCCGCCTTCAATGCGGTGCGGCAGCGAGCGACGAGGGTCAAGATGTATTCCGCACAAGAAATTGGACAAGGAGCTAAGAGCGGCGAATGGGCAAGATTGAACAAGCAGAACGGCGCGGTGTTCAGACCGGCGGCAGCCAGCAGTCCTGCTTCCACTCAGAACCCTCAGAAATGAACTGGTAGGCACTCGTAAGCAGCAGATCTGCTTGCCGTTTCGAATGCACTGAGTCCTCAGGCATTCACATCGACTTGTGACCATTTGCTCTCGCGACAGAAGTCGTCCCGTAAGAACAACTCCTCGAGAGGAGCTCTCAGTCAAGCAGCACCGACCTGCTTCACCAAGAGTTCGTTATAGGTAAGCACTGGTAGAAACAACAGTTCCGCCAGGTACGGCCATGCCCTAGCGTTTGTATGGCCAACAAGGGCTAAGGGCTTGGGAGACTCGCAATCAAACTGGTTTGCCCAGAGTTGTTTTGCCACTAACTAGAGAGTCGTTCTGATCAGAAGATTTTCCAAGGTGGACGAAACCCAACGCAAGTAGGGCTGCACCTTTGCAATGGGCGCATCCATGAATTCAGTTGATCAATTACGGAGGAGCATATGCGCAACCCACACAATTCAGCCGTTTCGATTGTGTTACTGAGTATATTGATGGGCTTCTCGATCGCGTGCTCGCAGCGTTCCAGCAGCGACTCTAATCGCCCCAGCGACGAGAAGATCGCCAAAGACATACAGGACAAGGTCGCCACAGATCCGGACACAAAGGATTCAGAAGTGAACGTTGCGGCCCAGAACGGAAAAGTCAAATTAACTGGCAAGGTTAAGACCCCAGCAGCCCAGAAGAAGGTTGAGCAGATCGCTAATGAAGAGCCGGGAATTGCCGGTGTTGAGGACGACACCACAGTCGAGCCCGAGGCTGCATCACCTCAACCGATGGCTCCAGTAAGGGCCGCGGCGCCTCCACCCGTAGAGAAACCGAAGCCTCAACCAATCGTAGTACCGGCGGGAACGGTATTGACTGTAACGACGGGCCAAGCACTGAGTTCCAAGGCTAGCCAGACAGGCCAGACTTTCCTGGCTACACTGGCGCAACCCATCAGTGTGGAAGGGAGACCTGCATTGCCCAGAGGAGCAACAGTCAGTGGCACGGTGGTCAATGCCAAGGCTAAAGGCAAAATAAAGGGCGCCGGCGAACTGTCACTCGCGCTGACAAGCATTTCAGTGGGCGGCCACACCTATCAGATTCAGACTGCTGTGCTGAGCAGTACGACGAAGGGTAAGGGCAAGAGGACAGCTGCTACTACCGGCGGAGGAGCAGCCGGAGGCGCTTTGATCGGAGGCATCGCCGGAGGAGGCAAGGGTGCGGGCATTGGTGCTCTCGTAGGTGCGACCGCGGGCTTCATTGGGGGCTCGGCAACTGGAAATAAGCAGATTGAGATTCCTGCGGAATCGGCCCTCAGCTTCACACTGGAAGCGCCTCTGACACTTCCGCCCCGGCACGAGTGATTTCACAATGCGGTTCCACACACGACGTTTCCGGCGATGGACACGCGCGGTTTTGATGTGTTAGCCAAGAGAGCGTCGTTTCTGGTCATGATCGACTCTGTGCGTGTAGAAACGACTGGTGTTGGTGAACTACTCACGCTTACATGGTAAGAAAGCTGAAGTCCTGATCTCGACTGGGAGAATTACCAGTCGACAGCAACCGTCAGAAACACGACGCTACGTCTGTCGTCAGCCGCAGTACAAGAAGCAGGACGGAAGCGGAGTAATGGTAAGGGTTTCTTTCGAATTGGGCTGGATAACCAACTCCGGCCTCCTATGATCACGACCAATCGGAGTTGGGGCAAATGCAATGAGGTTCTGCATGGCGTGCAAGTCTTGCCAGTCACAAACTGAAATCGAACTAACAGCGGAGATCAACATT
>PSRF01000182.1 GCA_003175865.1 Blastocatellia bacterium | reverse complement strand
AACGCTTGTCAACCACACACGTACCCGACGCAGAGCGGGAAGGGCGTATCCCAGGTGCTGGCGGGAGAGCCGAGGCCAAAGCGATAATCTGGATCCGCCCTTCAGCCTGGCGTGTCCTTTCTTTCCGAGCAGTTAGTCTCGGTCTCACTTGTCAGTTGAGAGCTTTTGCGTAAATGTATCTGAGCACTTGTTCACCTCGCTTCGTGTGCTGTACAGCGTTGTTTGTCTACAATCAAACAACGTGCCGTCTGGGCCAACCGAAAACTCTCGGTATGTTTGCCCCACTCCCGCATCCCACGTGATGAACACTTTTATCAGGGCAAACGCGTCCGAAGAACTGCCGTATCGCTCAATGCGCTCCACACCCTCGTGGAAGTTAGTGCCGGGCGGCTGGATCTGTACAAAATCGAGTCCACCATCGTTGCTCGCTAGAAAAGCGAAGGTGGCATGAGCCTGGTCACTCTTCCAGCTATTAGTAAGAAGCCCTATTTGTTTGCCGTACTTGAACAGGTCACCACCCCGCGCTACATAGTCGGGCTTTCGTCCGCCTAGATCTTTCAAAGGAGCTGAGGAACGGCTCGGAGTGGGATGTTTGGCTGGACTCGCTCCGGCATCAATTGTTGGCGCTTGTCGTGATCGCATCACCTCCAAATTGTTCGCCACACTCTTTACCCCATTTACTTCGCGTGCGTCGCGCGAAGCTGAATCGCGTGCACGCTCACTGCTCACCTTCCCCGAAAGAGTCACAATGCCGCCGCTGACTGCAACGACTATGTCCTTCTCTGGGACATTCTCGTCAGCGTTGACTTTGTTCTGAACGTCCTGGACAATTTGAGCATCACTCCTCAACCTACTTCGGCTCTGGACTTGCCACAGCCCGATTAACAGGATCACACCGGCAATGCCAGCCATAACCATCCAGAGCTTCTTTGCTTTGCGGGTGGACTCTATGCGTGTCGCTGGATTTTTTTCCTGTTGCCTCTTATTTCTTTGCGCAGACTCGTCACTCGTCTTCGCGGTCTTGGCTTCAGCCGTGCCCAGGATCTCCTGTGATTCCTCAACTCCAAGGGCACGTAGCATTGCTTTCACTCCCGCCGCGTATTCTGTCCTGAAATCTATATATTGCAACCTGCGCAGGCGAAAAGGAATCTGACACTCGCGATACATGGCGGGTATGACTCTCTTGCGCTGTTCCAGCGCGTAAGATACTTCGTCCATCACGTTGACTGAGTTCACAGCATCAGGAGAGAGCAGGACCACTTGTATCAGGCAGCCATGAAGCGCTTCTTCAATGGCTCGATCCCATAGTTCGCCAGGCGCAATATCAAGTTGGTCGAGCCAAACCGGAGCTCCAGCTGCCCTCAAGTCCTTTACAAGCCTCAACACGAACTCAGAATCGGCACGCGCGTAACTGAAAAATGTCGTAACCTTCTTTTCTGGCATGGCTTTCCCTTGCTGTTCCACCGGATTGCCACAGAGAGATCAAATCAAATCGCATCATCTTTGCGCAAACCAAAAATTCTTATTGCTGCTCTTACTCCACTAGACGCCAGAGGACAATCTGAATTTCGGTATCATGTCAAATTCGCGCGGAATACCCAAAGTATCTAACGACCCCATGCGATCATCGCTCGGAATGCGCTCGCAAAGGGTGTGCCCTTGTCGAGTGCACGCGCACAGGACTTGCAAAAGTGGCCCGCCCGGAGTCCGCCAGTGAGTTCAGAATGGTCCTCGGTACGGTCCATCGGACAGTTTCGTGTTTGGTCGTGATAGCCGAGGTCTAGGAAGTAGTCCACCAGCTCAGCCGTAATTAAGTAGGCAATGGCCACTTCCAGTGTCACACCTGCCGCTTCAGCATGTTCCTGGAGACCTGCGTAGGAAATGAAACGAACCCGAGGCTCGGCGGGAGAATCACCAGTGAGGTGATTGTAGCGCACATAGGATCCTTCATCGAAGGCTAGGAACCGACGGGTTAGGCAGATCACGTTATCAGTATCTAGCGGTCCCACTCGCTTATAGAAAGACTTCGGCAGACGAGGAAGGTATAACTGTGGGCAGCGGTCCATCGTGGTCAACGCTTTGCGCGGAGCGGATAATCGCTCAAGGGTAAAATGGAACGACGATTGAACACTGTCGAGTCCATGGGCAACCCGGCCCATGGTCCTGATACCACTCTTTAGGTCTAGATCCGCCAGTCCAACCTTGTAGTGATAGGTGCGCCTAACAGTGTGGGCACGTCGAGGTTCTTTCCGTCGTCTAAGGACCTTACCACCATCGATGCTGGTGCGTTCACTCTTACCCACTCTGTCTACGTCAACCATGATGGATAGGTCGTCATGTGGTATCTCGTCGCGCACTAGTGGCTTGCCGCTGGATGCGCTGGTTTGGAGTGTACTGCAGAGCCGAGCGACTCCGTCGTCCCATTTGGGGAACAAGTCCGCATAGTTGAGTTCTTCCAGTTCATGGAAGGGCATTGGGCAGTCATCAAGCCGAGTTGGGACTAGGAATATCCAATCCTCGGGAAACTCTTTCGACACGTCGAGCGCTTCACGAAGTTCGGAGTGCCGGAAGCCCCGGTTCGAGACGCTTTGCTGCGAAAGCACAGCAAGGAAGAAATCGGACTCGCGAATCGCCTTGCGAATTGCAGGATTCCATTTTACCCCGGGAAGCAGATCAACACGGTCGAACCAGACGCGGATTGATCCCATACGCGACAGATCGTCGTACAGCCGCTTCACCTTTTTGCCGTCCGCCCGCGCATAACTCAGAAACACTTGCTTCACAAAGCTGCCTCTGCCCGCTATTCGCGGCGAAGAGTATACATCGGGCAGAGACCTTGGGTACCCCCCACTTTTCTATGCGCTGCTTCTTGATGGCATCAGTCGAATCGTATGCGTTCTGCCGAAATGAAAGCACGTGGAGTGAGACGGCTTGTTCAGTTCTTCAGGCGCGAATGGCTGGTGCTTCGCGCATCCATGTTTTTCAGCCTGATGAGCACTTTCAATATCGGATTCCGGGACATCAACTTTGGGCGGTGGCTGCGGTTGTTGACGCGGCAGGAGTTCGACATCAAGGCCGTCGGGTGGGCGCGGGTCATCGCCGGGTGGCAGTCGCTAATCAGCGTATTTCTGATTGCCTTGTGGGTTCTGTCTTACTTTGGCCGACCGTTTGGATAGCTCACCTTTGCGAGACTCTCATGCGCTGTGCTCGGGAGAAACGCCCGTACCGCCTGTCCCGACAACTAAGAGTTTCACCGCCTAGTATTGGAGCATCACTGCTCATCCTGAATCTATCGTTCGGCTAAACTAAGTTCCCACTTTTCCAGAGCCCTTCCCACAGAAACGAGTTGACGAGCCAGTTACAATCGCATTCAGAACCGGATAGTTGCCGGCTTGACCACCGGTGACGCAGCGGGGCGGAACTTCCGCCGCCCCCGTCCGGGTCATCACGGAAGGATAACCATGATAATCAAGCCGCAGAACAAGACAGCGCAACTTGCAGTTGCTGACGTCAAAGATTCCAGTCCAGCAGTAACTGCAGCAGAACCCTCGGAACTATTTTTTGCTTGGTGGCCATCCTCCCGCATCGGTCCAGTGTTGCACCACCAGGTTCGAGAACATTTGCGGAGAACACACCGAATCCTGACAGCCAAGGGTTTTCTGGTGAGTACTGATCCTGAGAATGTGCTCGGAGATGGGAAGACTTGGGTGCTGGAGTGTAGAGCTACGGCCAAACTGCCGAAGGACCCGAACCCAGCTTATCTAGCGCGCCAGTGCCTAGAGTCAGCAGGAGTGAAAGTTGATGCAGTTGTTCACCTGGAGGAGGAGAGTAAAAGTACGCTACACGTTAGCCTGAGTCCACCTCCGCAGCCCATTACTTCGGTCAAAGTGCCGAAGGAACCTCAGACCGAACGGCGGACCAAACTACTTCAGAAGATTTATGGGGTGGACGTCGCCGAGCTGTCAGCAGTTTCCACCATCACCGAGGAATGGAAGAGTGCGCATGGTGGAGAAAAACCACCAATGGAATATGTGATCCCAGAGACGATGAAGCGGGTTAGGGAGGTGCTCGGCGTCAGGGATGAGAGCGCCAAGTCTGAGATTGTGAAACGGTTCCAATCCACACAGGCTCAGCGAGTTGCGGCTTCAGCAAAGCCGATGCTGCAATTTTTGCGACGTGGCAATGAGATCGTAACGGAGTCGTGCGTCGACATGCAAGATGCCGTTGCTAATGCCTGCCATGAGCTAATTCCTCTCATGCGGGACGTTAGAAGCATCGTTCGGGCTAAGGCTAAACCATCGATCACAGTTTCTGAGCTGCAACTAGAGTTTAAGGGCACCATCCTCGCCGATGCGACCAATACCGCAGACTGGGAGCTTTTCATAGAGGAGTTTCGCGAGAAGCGCGCGGCTGGAATTAGGAATGTCGTGATTGGGCTATTAGCCAGAAGGACCGGTCTCCGTGTGGCGACCGTAGATACTTACACAAAACTGAGCAATAAACGGGGCTCGCAGTAAGAAGTCCCCGACTATCACCTTTCTTCCCCTTCTTTCCCTATTTTTTCGAAGGCGTCGGAAATCCGCTTGAAACCCGCATGAACACTGGTGATTTCAGTCTTTTACGCTCTCTTGCAGGTTGGTCTATTGTCTCTTCCCATGCGCGGTAACCTCGGCGCACTATAGTCGACAGCTGAAATTGTTGTTGCCTCTTCGCGGTCGTGGCTAACGACCTGCATACAGTGATGAGCGAACTCCGATTTGTGCCCGTTTACCACCGCGGCTCAGTAAACCCCGACGCCAAGATTGAGTTGGAGGCTGCCCGCCTTTTGGTTGCGGAAGGCCATGCGGGATGGATTAATCGCTGCAAAGCCATTCGGCTCTTGCGGGAGCGGTTCGATTTCCGCGGCCTGTCTTGTACGCTCAGGGCTGATGCTGCCCTGACAAAGTCGCTGGAGATTCAGGCAGCTGTGAACAGTTACTTGAGGAGGAAATTGTCCTGATGACCAATGCTCAGTTTCGCAACCTTCGATCGCAAGCTGGGATTACACAGGCACGGTAGCCGTCCGCGCAGATGTGGACCCGACGCGAGTTTGCATGTGGGAAAACAATGATCTCTCGTTACGCGACGAGGAAGTCCGATCGCTGGAAGCAGCGATCAATGCATTAATCAGCGAACGAGCTGAACATCTGACTAGGCTCGCTTTGGAGTCGCGCCAGGTGACGGTCTGAATTGCCGTTAGCGCAAAGACGAAATCGGGCCGCGAGAGCTCCTGAGAAAAGTCATCTCGCCGACCCGACGGGAAAAACAAAATGAAGCTAACAGTCAGAATCACTTCAAGTCAAGAGAGTATTCGTCGGATCGGTTGCACGTCTGTTGTCTTGGAGGTGCGCCGTGGATGAACAACTACGTAGGAAACCGCTGTTTGCACAACCTAGCGGCACCGTTGAGTTGTTCGCCAACGGAGGCTGCTGATGGGGCGCTACCGAAAGGTTGATACCCGAACCTGGGGAGATGCAAAGTTTCAAGCGTTGTCCCGACCAGAACCTTCGGGGAGGTATCTATGGTTTTTCCTCCTGACCGGACCGCACACAACTAATCTGCCAGGATTGTTCCGCGCTGGAGAGATGGGTTTGGCTGAATCGCTTGAATGGCCAGTTAAAGGCTTTCGGAAAGCCTTTGGCGAACTCTTTCGGCAAGGCTTAGTGAAAGCCGACTGGAGGGCTCGCGTGGTGTGGATTCCCAATGCGATCAAGTACAACCAGCCAGAGAGTCCAAACGTAGTTAGAAGCTGGCGCGCTTCCTGGGATGAGGTTCCCGAGTGTTCGCTCAAAACGGAAGCATACGAGCGACTTAAAGCCTTTACTAAAGCCTTAGGTGAATCCTTTCATCAAGCCTTCATGGAAGCCTGCGCAAAGGCTTTGGCGAATCAGGAACAAGAACAGGAACAAGAGAAGGAACAAGAGAAAGACGTTTGCGTTGCGGCAAGCGCAACGCCAGCGGCGCCGATCATCACGCTTCCTCTAAACGACGGAGCTGAGTATCCGGTCACATCGGATGAGATGAAAGAGTGGCTCGAGCTCTATCCAGCGGTCGACGTACTGCAAGAGTTGCGAAAGATGCGTGGCTGGCTGCTCAGCAACCAGCGGAACAGAAAAACGAAATCAGGGATCCGGCGGTTCGTCACAAACTGGCTCGCGAAAGAGCAGGACGGCGCGCCCAAGCGTCCGGTCGCAGCGAGCGTGGCGCCGGTGTCGGAGACAAGACTGGAATATCAACTACCTCGAGATCTCGACCAGGAAGCCGGTGAGGAGGCGTGGCGTTCAATCCTTCTCGGTTTAGCCACTCGAGTCAATCGACACTCATTCGATACTTGGCTCAAGCCGGTCAAGGTCGCCGGGATTTCAGGCAAGGTGCTCTACATGAAACTGCCGACAGTC
>PSRF01000336.1 GCA_003175865.1 Blastocatellia bacterium | reverse complement strand
GTTCCCACAGCCCCTACTGCTACTACAAACCAAAAACAAAAACCGATCGTTTACACAAAATATTTGACGCTACCCAGTAGCCAGTGAGTTGATAGTGGGCACGCGGCTCGGCCGCGTACCTTGCGTAAAGCCTCTGGCTTTCCGCAAGGAATGTGGCGAAGCCGCTTCCTGCCGAGCGTACTGCCAACTGCGTTCTGCTTACTGCCGAGTGCGTGCTGCCAACTGCGTTCTGCTTACTGCCTTCTGCCTACTACTAACTTTCCGCAATAACTCTCGCCAAGACTTCCGAATCAACATTGCCGCCCGATAACACAACGCCAACGTGCTTTAAGTCATCGGGAAGTTTGTGAAATAACACAGCGGCTGCGGCTGCTGCACCCGATGGTTCAACCAACAATTTCATTCGAAACAAAATGAAGCGTATTGTCTGAATGATTTCGTCATCGGTAACCGTAAGTACGTCTTCAGCCAACTTCTGAATTATCGGAAACGTCAGCCTGCCTGGAACCTGCACGCGCAAACCATCAGCGATCGTCGGCGGAGGCGGAATCGAAACACGTTCTCCTTTCAAGAACGATTGTCGCGTGTCGTCTGCAGTATCAGGTTCAACCGGAAAACAACGAATGCCGGGCTTCAGGTGTTTTGCTCCAGTCGCAACTCCAGCAAACAACCCGCCCCCGCTGCAGGGCGTTAACACGCAGTCCAAGTCGGGCACCTCTTCAAGAAATTCCATTCCACAGGTTGCCTGTCCCGCCAGGATCAACTCGTCGTCGTATGGTGGGACCATGACGAGACGTTCTCGTTCGGCGAGATCGAGCGCAAACTTCTCGCGATCCTCCTTTGTCCGATCGTAAAAGATGATTTCCGCGCCGTAATCACGGGTCGCTGCGACTTTCGCTTTTGGTGCATCGTCCGGCATCGCGACGAGAACACGTACGCAGGCCTCACGACCAGCCAGTGCAACAGCCTGCGCATGATTGCCCGATGAAAACGCAACAATTCCTCTTCGCTTTTCGTCGTCAGTCAGCGAATTGATTTTGTTTGTCGCACCACGAATCTTGAAAGCTCCCGCACGCTGCAGGTTCTCGCATTTGAAAAATACTTGCTTACCTGCTGCTTCGTTGAGCAGTCGAGAAGTGAAAACTGGTGTGCGATGTATACGCGAAGCAATACGTTCACGCGCCTGGTTGATGAGATCGATAGTTAACATGATTCCAATCAGTTTCCTCTTCTCTGTGCTTCTCTCTGACCTGAGTGTCTCTGTGGTGATTGAATTCCGAAAAACTTCACCACAGAGGCACAGCGATCGCGGAGAAGGCACAGAGAAAACTACTGTCCCTCTGAATTTTCACTCGATATTTACACCTTAAACTTCAACTGCGCTCGTAACTTCCTCAGGTCGCATTTCGAAAACCTCACCGAAGTGCTCAATTATCGAATCTTCCACTTCCTGCAATTCGACTTCGCGCCCAAGCAATACTTCCATAGAAATCACTGGTTCACCTTCGCAAGCAATGATGTAATCGAAATAGCTAAGATCCGTGTTGACGTTGAGTGCGAATCCGTGAGTAGTAACCCATCGGGCTATGTGAACTCCAATTGCCGCGATTTTTCCTTCCGTTGTGTGAACGCCAGTCAGACCTTCGATGCGAAATGCGTCGATACCAAAATCGGACATCACCCTGATAAGCACTCCTTCGATATCGCGGACGTAGCGGTGTACATCTTCACGGTCGGGACTGAGACTAATGATTGGATAGCCAACGATCTGGCCCAGACCATGATAGGTGACCTTACCACCTCGATTCGTTTCGAAGACCGTTACACCCCGACGATTCAACTGCTCCTGGTCCAACAGAATCGAACCGGATCCGGCGCGACGACCTACTGTAAAGACATGAGGATGCTCCAACAACAGCAGTGTGTCCTGCTGCTGCCGCTGCCTGACTGCCAACTCCGTCTGCTTCTGAACGGCGAGCGCATCCTCATAGTCCATGAGGCCAAGTCGCTGGACCAAAAATTTTCGTTCCGACATGATGCAACCAGTTCGTAAACTTTTTGTGTCATTCTAACAGGAGGTTGCAGCTGGTTCTAATGGTCTCATTCCAACGGCGCAAAGATGGTCTTGACGGAAGGACACCGCAAAGCTTAGGTTGAAAACCGGAAACGCAACAGGAACGAGGAGAATAACAGTGAAACGCATAACATCGGTTGTATTGGCGGTAGTTTTGATTAGTCCTTTAACGACGCTCGGTCAAACGAGGAAGAGGACGACCGCGAAATCCAAATCAACGGCGAGTGCTGCCGCTGCGGCGAGCGCTGCCAGCGCTGCCCGAACTGCAGGTGCAACGCGTGTAGCTGATCAAATAAAGTTTTTGACAAAGTTCATTTATCTGCTGGGGGGAGTGGCTAACGGAATCGCCGTGGTCGACGAGGCTGGTCGGAGGAATGAGGCCTCACCAGACATCATAAAAAGAAATGAGGCCACCAAGACAACGGTTCGCACCAGCATTCAAGGATTTCGCGAGGGTTTAGACAAGCTCGAGATCGATTTCCGCTCAACACCAGAGTTGCAGCCGTATTACATCAAGCTAGCTGGAGTCGCGGCCGGTGCTGCAACCGCGGAGCAACAGGCGGCGAATAGCCAATTTGATGCTTCAGGCCGGACACTACTTACCGTGGTCAATCGCTTGGCGGATGTGTTGGTAGTAATGAGGCAGTGAAGGGATTTTTGATTTTTGATAAATTTACCGCTTCGGGGTGCAGTGCAATCAAAAGTCAAAAATCAAAAATTTCTCTATTTCTTGCGGTAGTATCCCTGCCTGGCTCGCACCTTCAAATTCGGTTTCGAAGGCAATAACACGTCGATCCGCCTGAATGCACCCGCCGGCACGTCCGTTCCTGCGTAGTACATGACGAGATACTGACCACGTAATTCAGCCGCTACCTGTCGAAACACCTTCTGAAGATCCGCTTGCCCATCTGGCAGAAAAGCAGTTCCACCAGTCGCGGCAGCAATTGACTCCATCCCGTTTTGGGCCCTGGTGCTGATCTGATTCATACGAACGGATGGACCACCAGGATTAACTGAATAGAAAGTAGCATCGGCTTTTTGGACAAGCTGCTGAATGTCCATAACCGCGCGCCGGTGTTTTTCATTTAACGCTGCCAAAGCGCTAGCAGGAGCAGACTGGCCACTCAGCGTCGCGCGTGCGTCTGCTATCGACAAAGCTCGAATGCGTTCGCTGAAGTTGTCGTCACCATCCGAAATAACAACAATTACGCGACGGTGACGACTTTCCGAGTTCTCAGCCAAGTATTTTGCCGCAGCAGCAACACTATCGTAGAACGCTGTTGGTACAGACGCGCTTGCAGCGGGAATTGTCCGCATCTTAGCCGCTGCCGCTTCTGCTGAAGCTAGCGGTTGGACCAGGGTAGGTTCGGCGGCGATGGTAAAGATTGCGGCCTTATCAACAGGCTTCATCACTTCCTTCAAAAACGTCGCTGCAGCGTTCTGCTGGAATTCGAAAAAACCCTTTTCACTAACGCTGCTCGAGACATCGAACAACAACGCGATGTCGAGTGGTACCTGTTCTGGATCTCCGAGTTCCGCGATCTCCTGTTGCTTGCCTTCTTCTAAAAGCCGAAAGTCCGGGATTTGTAATCCCTGGATTGCCTGCCCCTGCGAATCAGTAACAGCAACCGGCACCATTACCAGGTTAGAAGTAACGCGAACAACATCGAGCACTTCCTCTGATGGTGGTTTTGGCGTTGGGGTCGGTTTCGGCTTTGGTGTTGCCATGGGCGGTGGCGGCGGAAGGTCACGAATGGTTTGAGAATTCACCACACCAGCAAACAGAAGAAAAGCCAGCAGTCCCATTGGAACGGCCGGCTTCATAAGTTTTCCCCAAACTATGAAAAGTGTAGTGACCATCGAGTCCTTATCATGCCGCCAGAGTTTGCTGGCCCGCATGTCTCCAAACTACCGTAGCCCTGACGGCATGATTACTGACTCTTTAGTGCCTGGTCAAGCATGTGGAGTTGCATTGCAGATTCAACACAACTCCATTCATTACTAATTACCACTGCTTGAACCGCGTTGCATGGTCGGTGCCGGCGCAGTCAAACCCTTGTTAACTAGCAGTTTGATTTCGACGCGTCGATTCTGCGCGCGACCTTCCTTCGTCGTGTTGTCCGCCACTGGGTTCGACTCACCATATCCAAACGGCGTCACAATGCGACGGAGCGGGATATTGTGGCTCTCGACCAGGTAGCGAATGACAGCATCTGCGCGACGTTGACTTAGCTCACGGTTGTAGTTGATGCCGCCTCTGGAATCCGCGAAACCAGTAACTTCCAAAACATAACCCTTGGCATTTAGCGCCTTGGTCGCAATGTCATCCAGCGCCGTCTTGGACTCTGGCGACAACACTGCACTACCAGTTTTGAAGTTTACTGCCGACGTGGTCTGTGGCTCGTAATCATCGAGAGCAGATATGCGCTCGTTGGTTGCGTTCACACCTGCAACAGCTGCGTCAGCGGTTTCCTGAGCCGCTTTCGCGCCACCACGTGCTGCATTTGAAACAGCCTGCAATTCTTCGATCTGTCCGGAGAGGCGCTGAGCATTTGCTTCAACCTGGCTAAGTTTAGTTTCGGTATTTGAAGCACGTTCTTCGAGCGGCGCAGCGCGTGATTCAACTGCACGAGCTGTGCGCATGTCAGACTCGTTGAAACGGATCTTCTTTGCGACCAACTCACCGTTGCTGTTGCCGTTGCCTTCTACTTCGAGGTTCAAACCGCGAAGGATGTTTGTTTGTGCGTAATTTGTGCCACCACGCATGAATCCGCCGTGTGTCTTAACACTTGTCGCGCTATCCAACCGCACAACGGTATCCACGCCATTCTGGTCGCGAACCGTGAACGTGTCGGCGTCACGTCGTGTGACCACACCCTTGATCTTCATTTTCTGACCGCTAACTACATTTCGCGAGCCAGCCGGGTTGGTCGTATCTTGTGCGAGAACAAGGGAGGCTGAAGAGATCAAGAGGCAGGTAGCAATTACTACCGGTGAAAGGAATTTGAATTTAGTGAACACCATCGATTTACTCTCCTTAACTATAGTAACGCGCCTGTCGGACGGCGCGTTTTAATCCTTCTCTTGTCGAACGGGTTTAGCCGTCAATCCACTCCAATTTCAAGCGGCTGACATGATTTAGACCTAAGCAGAAGTTAAGTCAATAGCCTCCCGCATTCTTCATCGAATCACCACTTTATCGCAATAAGGGAGGGCAGGTTAAGTGAAATTTCTAGCGAGATTTGAGGTTTTGGACCAGGTTGAGGATGAACTTTGTCCTTTGTACTTTGTGCTTTGTACTTGGTGTTTTGGAGGTGGCGTGATGTGCGACTAGACTCCTGGCGAAGAACAAAGGACAAGGAACAAAGGTCGCAGTTCATCCTTTAAACCGCAAAATCGCCACCTTCCAATAGTTCCTTGATGTACGCGAGGAAGCGTTCAGCATCGGCACCATCAATCACACGGTGGTCGAAACTTAAAGCGAAATAGGACATCCATCTAATCGCAATCAAATCGTCACCTTCGGGCGTGCTAAGGACCTTTGGACGCTTTTCAATTTTGCCAATTCCAAGGATTGCAAGCTGTGGTTGGTTGATGATGGGCGTCCCAAACAAGCCGCCAAACACACCTGGATTGGTGACTGTAAATGTTCCGCCAGCAACTTCATCCGGCTTCAACTGTTTGGTTCGTGCACGATCTGCAAGATCGTTTGCAGCTCGCGCAAGACCAGAGATACTTAGATCGTCCGCTCGCTTGATTACAGGAACAATCAAACCCCAGTCGAGTGCGACTGCCATTCCGAGATTGATGTCTTGCTTGTAGATGATCGAATCGCCACTAACCTGCGCATTGAATATTGGAAATTTCCGAATTGCGTTAGTTACAGCTTGAAAGATGAATGGCATGAACGTTAGTTTCGTGCCGGTTCGCTCGTAGAATTGATCGCGTTGTCGGTCACGGAGCCTGGCGACACGTGTCATGTCGATCTCGTAAACGGTTGTTACGTGCGCTGAAGTTCGACGCGAAAGAACCATGTGCTCGGCAATCTTTTTGCGCATCACGCTCATTTGCTCAACACGATCACCTGCAGCAGGCTTCGGTGGCGGTGGACCAACTGGTTCCTGGACTTGAGGAGCTGGTACTGACACGGCGGCTTCCGGGCGCCGAGCCGGAGCGGTTGGAGCAGCAGTCCCTGACTCAATAAAACTCAGGATGTCATTCTTGGTAACACGGCCACTCATGCCTGTGCCCTCGAGTCGGGCAATGTCAACGCCGTGTTCCTGCGCAATCTTACGGACCAGTGGACTCGACTTGGTGCGACGCAACTCTTCGACAGTGGGTTCGACAGTCTTTGACGTCGGTTGACCAATAGGCGTCGGCTTCGTTTCCACAGCTGGGGCAGGAGCTTTGGCTTCAGGTGCTTTAGGCGGAGGAGCAGGAGCTGGTGGTTGTGTCGCAGGCGGTGGTGTCGGCGCAGCAACTTGCTTTACAGGTTCCGCTGCCGGGGCAGCCACTTTCGGTGCTTCTTCTTTTTTAGCTGTGCCATCCGCCCCATTGAGAACTGCTACGACTGTGTTGACTTCGACTGTATCGCCCTCCTTGAAACGGACTTCAGTCAAAGTACCAGCAGCGGGTGACGGAATCTCTGCGTCCACTTTGTCAGTCGATATCTCGAAGAGTGGCTCATCACGTTCGACATGATCGCCGACGTTCTTTAGCCACTTCGTAATTGTGCCTTCCGCGATCGACTCACCCATCTGCGGCATTACAACTTCAGTACTCATTGTGTCTCCACATGAATGTCCGACAAACTTCAGTTTGCCGTCATATTTAAACTGCTCACCTGCCGAGTTGAACACAGGCGATCGTAACGACAAGCTAAAGCTTATCGAACATTAGTAAGCCGCCAGCTTTCGTGCTGCGTCAACAACGTCTTTGATTTGCGGCAGATAATAATCTTCCAAGGGCGGTGAATAAGGCACTGGCGTATCAATCGAAGCAACCCTCAGCACCGGACCATCAAGCCACTCGAATGCTTCTTCTGCGATCGTTGCGGCAATCTCACCACCAATTCCACCCGTTCGTGACGCTTCGTGCAATACGATCGCCTTGTTCGTCTTTTTAACACTCGCCTCAATGGCAGCCTTGTCGAATGGCGCCAACGTTCTGAGATCTATGACTTCAATGTCCAGCCCCTCTTTCTCAAGTTCCTCGGCGGCATCCAGTGCGGTCAGCACCATTGCTCCGAATGTAATTATCGAAAGATCTCGTCCCTCACGTACCGTCCGCGCTTTTCCGATTTCAACTATGTAATCCTCTGCTGGTAGTTCTTCACGCAGACGAGGCAGCCGGTATAGTTTTTTGTGTTCAAAGTACAAAACCGGATCGGGATCGCGAATGGCAGCCTTTATCAAACCCTTGGCGTCGTACGGTGTCGAAGGTTCGACGATCTTGAGACCAGCCGTGTTCAGGAAAAACGATTCAGCATTCAACGAGTGAAAAGGTCCAGAACGTACACCTGAGCCACATGGACCACGAAAAACCGCAGGCAGGCCAGCGCCCCAACGATAGCGGCACTTCGCAGCGTAGTTAGTCAACAAATCAAATCCAGCTGAAATGAAGTCAATGAATTGAAACTCGGCTACCGGACGCATGCCCATCAATGCTGCACCACAAGCAGCACCGACAATTGCACCTTCCGAAATCGGAGTGTCGATCACACGCTCTCGTCCAAACTGGTCCAATAGTCCGTCAGTGACTTTGAAAGCACCGCCATACGTGCCGACATCTTCGCCGATGACGAACACAGTTGGATCTCTTTCCATCTCTTCCCAGATCCCCTGGCGAATTGCTTCAACAAGTGTGGCCGGCCCGCCACGCTCCGGTGGTGCTGATTTGTGTTCTTTTTTGACTGCTGTTGACATTTTGATCAATAGGTAAAATAGGGCAGATAAGTCCTATTCAATTCTCCAAAACTTTCGGTCTTAGAGATGGTGGCACAATCTCGTTATCAAAAACCCGGTAGGCCGCTTCCTCCGGTTGCGGCATAGGTGATGACTCGGCCCAATCGCAATCTTCATCAATCTCACGAATCACGCCGGCAGTAATTTCGTCGAGTTTTTCTTGATTCGCAACTTTCTGATCCAGAAGATATCGCTCAAATCGATCAATTGGATCGTTATTCTTCTCCCACCACTCAATTTCGCCATCAGCGACATAACGTTGATCGTCATGCTCCGCGTGACCTTTGCGTCGATATGTTTTCGCCTCAATCAACACAGCGCCGCCACCACGCCGCGCGAAATCTGCCGCCTGTTTCATAACTTCATAACACGCCACGACATCATTGCCATCCACGATAGTGGCGGGGATGCCGTAACCAACTGCTTTTTCAGCGAGGTCTCTGCAGGCCGTTTGCAAACTGGTAGGAGTGGAGTAAGCGTAGTGGTTGTATTCCGCGACGATAATCAGCGGCAGACGTTGAACTGCAGCGAAGTTTAATCCTTCATGAAACGCACCGGTGCTCATGCCACCATCACCGATGTAGGCGACGCCGACTATCGATTTGTTTTGCATACGGGCACCGAGCAAGATTCCAGTCATCACGGGAATCATGTCACCAAGATGCGAAATCGGTCCAATGAAGCCACGCTCCATATCACCAAAGTGAATATTGAGATCGCGACCGCCGGATGGTCCCCAGGCCTTAGCCATGTACTGGGCGAAAACGTCGCGAGGGCGAATGCCTTTGACGAGCACGGCACCGAGGTCGCGAATGAGTGGTGTAATGAAATCCTGTTGCCCGAGTGCGTAAGCCGTGCCAACTGCAGTCGCTTCCTGCCCGAGTGATCGAAACACACCTCCAACTACTTTCGTTTGACGGTACAAGTTCACAAGACGCTCTTCTACTAAACGAGTGAGCTTCAGATAGCGGTACAGATCGAGAAGCTGTTCTCGCTTAAGATCGGTATCTGTCGTGCAGGTTAGCGGTTTGCCATCATCGGCCTTACGCGGCGCGAATTTTGTGCTAATGCGCATCTGAAATCGCGGTCGAGGAGTACGGCGTCGCCGATGTTTACTTGGTCCTGTTTTGGAATTTTGATCCATACAAGGAGGTAATCAGTTAGTTTATGCCACCGCCTTGAGCGGTGGTATTGACGTTCGCTGCTAGATCCGAGTTTCCCCTTTGTTCTTCGCGCACAAGCGCGCAACGAGAGAAGGTCGCTCTTGATAGCAGCGTTCGTGAAGCTCCACCGCACAAGGCGGTGGCATCACGACCGCGCAACGAGAGAAGGTGATCCGAAAGGTCGATCGTCGTCACCGGGCTAAAGCCGTCT
>PSRF01000135.1 GCA_003175865.1 Blastocatellia bacterium | reverse complement strand
GATCCAGACGATGCCTCACTCGTGATGGCGATCATTACGTTGGCTCACAACCTGAGACTAAAAGTCATCGCCGAAGGTGTCGAGACCGAAGAGCAACTGCGTTTCCTTCACTTGCTGCGATGCGACGAAATCCAAGGTTATCTTTTCAGTAAGCCCTTGCCCGCAGATACTCTTGTTGCCCTACTTGATTCAAAATTTGAGAGTTTGCGAACACACGTGTTGTAGTTAGCAGCTGTGGGATTTTTGAAGGCTGATAGAAAGGAAAGGATCCTCGGAGGAAGGATCCCTTCAATCAGTAGTTGTGCGAAGCGTACTAGGAGCCACCGGAGAACTCGAAGCGAGCGACGTCTGATTCTCCAAGAATCACAGTGTCGCCGGGTTGCAGATAGCTTTCTGTAACTCTCGCTGATTTTGGATCATTGACGAACGTGCCGTTCCTTGATTGCTGATCAATGATTATCACCCTGCCCTCACGCGCCCCAATCCAAACATGCTTTTTGGAGATTCGAGGATCTGGAATAACGATCTGAGCAGAAGCACTATCGCGACCGATGAAGTCACCCTCAGCCTTTACCTGGAATCGCTGTCCCGACAACGGACCCGAAATAAATTTAATTGCTCCGTAATCGATCGGCGCTGTGTCTCCGTCAGGAACTATCGCAACTGTTCGAGACAGATCTACCATCGTTCCTTGATCACCTGGACTGTACGCCGCCACCGGCTTGGGTGCAGGTGCCGCAGCAGGTTTTGCTGGGGGTGAATAACTAGCTCCAGGGGAAGGAGAATATGCGACTGGCGCCGCAGCTTGGATTTTCGGGGCTCTGTCTGTTCCCGGCGCTGCAATCTGTTTCGACTTTCCCTTCTTGCGAGCCACAATCGCAATCACCACTATGATAATAATCACTAACCCGATCAGAATCAGCGCGACCAGCACTACACCGACTATCCACAACGGAAAGCTTGATTTCTCTTTTCCTTCCGATTTCAGTTGCTGACTGCTTTGAATGAGCTTGTCTACTTCTGAGTGTTGCGGGAAAAGTCTCTTGACCTCTTCAAACTTCGGTATCGCAGACGAGTAATGCTGGTTCCAGTAGTAATCCAGACCCTCTCGATAGAGAGAATCAGTTAGCCCTTCCTGGTTGGTTGCACCTGCTGCTTTGACGTACTCCATTACAGTGTTGGAAGGTACGAGGAAGGTGAATCCTTGAACTTCCTGGTTGTTTACGGTATCGCCGCGGAAGGTCAATAGACCGATCACTTCGTAGCTATCGTTAAGGCCTGGTCCACCTGAGTTGCCGTGCGTAGCGGCAGTGTTCGTTTGCAGAATGGGAGCGCCGCTCGTTGCGGTTTTCTTTGCGGAGATCTTTCCGTCGTTGATGGTCGCTTCCATCAACGATTTGAAGTCGAGAAGATTAGTGTCAGCCGCTGCGGGATATCCGATTACAGTGATGTGGTCTTGAAGCTGAACTTTGTCGGAATCACCGATCTTCAGAATCGGAGCGTTTTTGATTTCGATCTTGAGGATCGCTACGTCCTTGCCTTGATCCTGTGCTTCTCCTGTAGGAACACCGAATTGCTTGATCTCGAATGGATAATTGCTACCGTCCGGCAAAAAGATTTTATGGACCAATTCGAAGCGAGTCATACGGCTGTGTTGCTCGATATAGTTGGTGTTGAGGTCTTGCGGGTTCTTCCCAAGTTGTTGAGCGATTTGCCGAACCATTTGATAAAAGAGACGCTCTTTCGCCTTGTCTTCGCCACTGTGAGTCACGTCCACGCAGTGCGCATTCGTAGCTATGTAGCCGTTTGAGCTAAGAATAAAGCCTGACCCCGTTCCCACATACGAGACGTCGTAACTCTGGCCTTGATATCCCGGCGGTTGGAAGTAGAACTGCCCGACTGCACCATCCACAGTTCGAACGACCGCTGGTTTCGTATACATGGCTAGCCGTTCGCCCTCTGAAACGGCGTGTGCCACGTAGTTCTGTTCAACCGGAAGAAAAGCGGCACCCAACGCCAATAAAATTATCGAAGCAAAAAGCAGTCTGCGCATAAACGACTCCTGGGATGCTGATTTATTGACAAGGAAGTTTTGGTCTCGAGTGTGAAAGCATCTGCGAAGACGCCGAGCGACTAAGCATCAAAAAAGGGTAGGACACACATCGCCAGCGGTTGCCTGCAGCAGTCTGCTTCTAAAGGAAATCACTACGAAAGTCAATGGAAAATGCTGAAACAACGGGTCCTGAAAGTCAGCTCTGGTTCCGTACGGTAATTAGACGGCGCGGTAGTTTTGTTTGTACTGCTTTTGACAACCCGGTGAGGGCAGCGAATAATTGCCGCGAATAAAAATCCAGCCCCCTCTTCCGCCCTTAAAATGGCACGTTTGTTGCCACTTTTCACTTGATGATTATCCAACCTAGGAGGTTATGACCGTGATTCAAAAACTTTCGATCCTTGTTCTCGTTGCGGTTGCTGGACTCGCAGTAGGTTGCTCACGCACAAATGAGGCGAATGCCAACGCCAATAGTGCCACTCAAGCTACTACCAAGCCCGGGCCTGATAATTCTGAAATCACAACGACGGTAGATGCTAATGGAACTAAGACTGAGACTCGCGTCTTTCACAACAATCCGCATATTGCTCGAGTTGTTGTAACAACAACGAAGAGTGGCACGCGTACCGTGAAAGCCTACACTCCGAGCGGTGAGGAGCGCCCGGTAACCACCAAGGAAGGCGAAGATCCTCTTACTGCGACCGGTGAGAAGGTAGCGAGTGCGGCCGGTGTCGTTAAAGAAAAGACTGAAGACACAGCCGGTGCGGTCAAAGATACTACGGAGAAAGTAGGCGAGAAGACTGCAGAGACTGCGAAGAACGTTGGTGAAAAAGCAAAGGACACCACGAAACACGTAGGAGAGAAAACTGCGGAAGGAACCAAGACAGTCGTCAAGACGGCTGAAACAGGTGTAAAGAAAACAGGCAACGCTGTAAAGAAAGTTATCCCTTAAAATTTTATTTTTGACGTGGCGGTCAGGAGGAAGGGTTGATTCCCAGTTTTCGGAACCAACCCTTCTTTCTGCACACGGGCAGCTTATTCGGTCGCGGTGTTATACTTGATAACGAATTGTGAAGGACCCCTGGAGAGGAGACTGAATGGCTCAAAGTTCGAAGTTTACGATCTTGTGCCCTTGTTGCGAGGCGACGCTGACCGTCGACGCACAGACCGGCGTGCTACTTTCGCATGAAGAAAAGGCTAAACCGTTGGCCTCCTTCGACGAGATGGTCAAAGGACTAGACAAGCAGAAACAGATGCGTGAACAAATTTTTGCGCAAGAACTCAGTTCGATGAAAGACAGAGATCGAATCCTGCAAGAGAAATTTGAAGAAGCCAAGAAGCGCGCCGAGAAAGATAAAGACAAGCCTTACCGCAATCCTTTGGATATCGACTAGTGGTTCCATGCAACATCACCTGCCCGCTATTCATCAAAAGGTTCAACTCTCTCACCTGAACAAACCTCGTTTGGAGCAAAGTTGATGGTTCGAAATGTTGTTGTTCGTCTGTCCTTGATACTGAGTATTCTCGTATCTGGCCAGCTTCTCAGCGGCGCGCAAACGCGCATGCCGCAAATCAAATTTAGTGACCGGACTTTACCTAATGGATTGCGCGTTATAAGTGCGCCAGATCCCTCAAGTCCAACCGTAGCCATCCAGGTTTGGTACCACGTTGGATCGAAAGACGATCCTGACAAGCGAAGCGGCTTTGCTCATCTCTTCGAACACATAATGTTCAAGAGCACCAAGAACATGAAATCGGAAATGATGGATCGTTTGACGGAAGATGTAGGCGGTTTCAACAACGCGTTCACCGAGGACGATGTGACTGTTTATTACGAAGTCGTCCCCTCGAACTATTTGGAGAGCTTGATCTGGGCAGAAGCGGATCGACTCGCCTCGTTGAATGTTGACGAACCGAACTTCAAATCAGAACGCGACGTGGTGAAGGAGGAATTTCGTCAAAGCATACTTGCTCCACCGTATGGTCGATTTGAATTCTTGCTTCAAGAGAAATCATACAAAGAACACCCATACAAGCGACCTGGCATCGGCAGCATTGAAGATCTCGATGCCGCGTCACTCAAAGATGTTCAAGAGTTTCATTCCACGTACTATCGTCCTGACAATGCAACTCTTGTTGTTGTTGGTGATTTTGATCAGAAACAACTTGATGGATGGATCGACAAGTATTTTGGTCCAGTTAGCAAGCCTGACCGGCCGTTGCCGCGAGTCAACATTAAAGAACCATCGCGGACCAGCGAAGCGAGATTTACTGAATATGGAACCAATGATCTTCCAGCCGTGGGTATAACCTACCTTACGACGCGACAAGCCGATCCTGATTCTAATGTTCTTAAAGTCGTAGAAGCCATTCTTTCAGCGGGAGAGTCATCACGTCTCTATCACTCATTGGTTTATGAACAGCAGCTTGCCGCGGAAGTAAACTCGAGTTCTGAGCTTCGTGAGGACGCTAGCCTGTTCGTGGTAACAGCTGTCTTATCAGAAGGAAAGAAACCTGCAGATGTCGAGAAGGCATTGTTAGCTGAAATAAAAAAACTGCAGGATGCGCCAGTTTCGGCGGCCGAACTCGAGAAGGCAAAGAACCAGATAATTACTGACGAGGTGAAACAACGCGAAACCAGTAACGGCAAAGCATTAGCGCTTGGAGAAGCGACTGTACTGCTGGCCGATCCCTCGCGAGTAAACACCGATCTGGCCCACCTGCAGGAGATCACCGCGGCTGACGTCCAGCGTGTCATGAAGAAGTACTTCTCTGACACTAATCGCATGGTTTTGTATTACTTGCCTCAGGCGTCGAAGAGTGCGCCAACAAAGGAGGACAAGTAATGAACACGGTTCGGCTATCATTGTTATCACTGCTCTTTGTTATCGCCTTACCGACTTACATAGCTGCGCAAACAGCACAAGCGACACCTCCACCGCCTTCAACACCTCGCTCGGTACAATTTCCGAAACCGGTTGAACAGACGTTACCTAACGGTTTAAGAGTGATTGTTACCGAGCGTACGGACACGCCACTCGTAGTCGCGACAGTTGTAATTAAGAACGGAGGTGAAGTTGATCCTCCAACTCTGTCAGGTTTATCAGACATGACCTCAAGCTTGTTGACGAAGGGGACGCAAAAGCGAGACGCGACTCAGATTGCTGAGGAGATCGAAAGCCTGGGAGGTGCGCTTGACTCGGGCGCACGTTGGGACGCTTCGACAGCAACAGTCGAAGTGTTGTCTGACAAGATCTCACCCGCAATGGAGATTCTCGCGGATGTAGTGCGGCATCCGACCTTCACGAGCGAAGAAGTTGAACGCTTGCGACAGCAGTCGCTCGACAATTTCACGTTGCAGCTGGGCCAACCAAGTGCAATAGCGCGTTTTGTGGGAGCACGAGTTCTTTTCGGCGATGGTCCATATGGGCACTCGTTGATTGGAACCACAGAGTCACTCACTCGAATTACTGCGCAAGATATCGCGAAATTACACAATCGATACTATCGACCGGACAACGCAATTCTCGTTATCGGTGGAAGTATTAAAGCTAAGGACGGACTCGCCCTTGCGACACGCTACTTTGGTGACTGGCTCAAGCCCGCGACTCCGCTGCCCGCTGCTGAGGCAAGCACTTCTGATTTGTCCGCCAAAACCGGACGTGTAGTCGTGATTGACAAACCGGATGCAGGGCAAGCCGCCGTGTTCCTCGTTCGCGTTGGGATCGATCGTGCTGCAAAAGACTACTACCCGGGCATTGTT
>PSRF01000353.1 GCA_003175865.1 Blastocatellia bacterium | reverse complement strand
AGGGGTTCGTGGCATGTGCAATCTCTTGCATTTCGTAGGCAAGCTGGTGAAAAACGAAACTCTTTGGTGCCGTACTTGGCAACGAATAATGCACGAGATGCCCGATTTGTCAGACTCCGGTAGCGGCAGTTGGATTGCAGTCTGAATGGGGCAAGTTACGCCTGACCTCACTTGTACGTTGAACGGCCACACCTTAGCGAGGCCTGAGACAGCGCGAACTACCAACACTCATGGCAGAGGAACTCCAATCCCTATCCGACAATCGGGCGCTCGAAATGGCGGCTTACATCCAGAGTCAATTCGTTCGCCGACCCGGGGTCCAAGTCTCTCCCGATACACCCTTGGTCTCGTCAGGACTCATCGACTCTTTTGCTCTGATCGAGATCTTCATGAAGTTGGAACACGTTACTGGTCGCAAGATTCCAGCGAGCAAAGTGCAGGCGAAGGACATGGATACCGTTCAGTTGATGCTGGCGACCGCCGAGAGAATTGGAAAGCCCCGCCAATAACTTCAGTGCTTCCGGCAAATAACAGACTTTTTCATGACGACCGACCTGCTCCCATTCGGCGCAATTGTTCAGTAATTTGGCGGCGATCAAGCTTCCCATTGGAATTCAGCGGAAGCTGCTCGAAATGATAAACAGCAGTGGGAACCATGTATCGGGGAAGTCGCTTCTGGCAAAGCTCAAAGACACGCGCGTCTACCGAAGAATTTGTGCCGCAAAGCACGGCTACAATGCCGCTGGCCGAACCATCAGAAACGGGCCATGGAATAGCAACCGCTAACTCCACGCCAGCGGCTTCGCGCAAGACGAGATCGATTTCCTGAAGTTCCACCCGATATCCATTCACTTTTACTTGGTGGTCGGTGCGGCTTAGATAGTACAGACAACCTCGCTCGTCCTGGCGGACGAGATCGCCCGTGCGATACCAAGTCTGATCGCCCATCGCTGGGATCGGCACAAATTGGGAGGCGGTACGTTCTGGATTGTTGAGGTACCCGCTAGTTACCTGTGAGCCGGCAAGGCACAGCTCTCCGGTTTGGCCGGTCGCCACGGGACGCAGGTTTTCGTCCACGACACAGCACTGTTGATTTTCGAAAATCCATCCGATGGGCACAATGCCATTGATGCATTCGTCAAGCGAGCGCTTCGCGTCCCAGCGGTAGTGTGTAATGGCTATCGTCGTCTCGGTGGGACCGTAGATATTTTCTAAGACCGAGGATGGTGCAGCACGTTGCCAATTGTCGGCGAGCGTGCACGAAAGCGCTTCTCCGCAAAAAAGACTGAGACGAAGTGTGGGAAATGCTCCAGGTTTCAATAGACCAAGCTTGGAAGCAAACATCCCAACAGAGGGAACCGAGAACCATACCGTTAATTCGTATTCCTCGATCGTGGTCACCGGAACAAGCGTTTGTTCCGGAAAACAACAAAGTGTTGCGCCCGCATCCCAGCATGCAAATAAATCATGCACGCTCAAATCAAACGTGAGATCGAAATTCTGCGAGAATCGGTCTTCGGCCTTGAATTGATATCTCTTGCCCACGTAGTCCAAATACGAGCAAACGCTAGATTGACTGACCGGCACTCCCTTAGGAGTTCCGGTGCTCCCCGAGGTGAAGAGAAGATAGGCCGTCGCATTGTCGCTGAGACTGGGTTCGCCGGGATCCAAGTGAGTCGGTAAGTCGGTGACTGGAACCAAGAAGTGGCTCTTGTGGGAATCCTCAAGAAGGGAGCGGAATTCGTCGCCATCGAGCAGCCATGTAACGGGCCGTTCCAAAAGCGGGAGCAATGCCATAACGGTTTCAATGCATTCCTGACCGGCTATAACAGTGCTGCAACCCGAGGCCTGCAGCATTGCCAGCGTACGCTCGATTGGGAATTTGGGATTCAAGGGAACATACCCGCGTCCCGTGGCCAAAATTCCAAGGACGCCGGCATACTCAGTAACGCTGCGATTTGCCAGAACGGCAGCTACAGAAGCAGAGGGATCGGCGCATTCCTGCACAGCCGCACCGAGTTGCGCGGCGCGTTGCCAGAGCTGCGCGTAAGTAAGAACTTCGTCTCCGATGCGAAGCGCTGTACGCTTGGGATCGCGCTGCAGCGATCGCAAAAATCCGGAGAGCAGAGAACGGCGGCTGGTTTTCATGGTTTGGAATTTGTTTTGTTGTTTTGGAGTATCTGAAAGATCTTCTCCGCCATGATGCCATTTCCCTCGCTCGTGAGGTGGGCGCCGTCGAGATAAACCCTCCGCTGCTCATGGTCGAGAGCATTTCCCAGGTAGAAGAAATTAGGGTGATTGACTTTGCTGCACAGATCGTAGGTAATCTGTTTGAGTTCGTAGCGCGATGGGGTGGCTTCCATCTCTTCACGAACAGACTCTCGCTCTTCTGGAGTAAGAGACTTGTGGCCGATACTGCTGCTTGGATACCAGAAATAGTAAGGTCGAAACCCGTATACTCGCGCTAATGCGTCCGTGATCTGCAGGTTCTTCTGATAGTTCTCTACCGACAACTTAGCAACGGCTTCGGCTTCAGCGAAGGGCAGGGCTCGCTTTCCTTTCGAATCCCTGTTCATTGTTTGTGAGAGTAGGTCGAGAGCACGAACTGTGTTGCTCTTTCGCAGGAAGAGGAGGCCGGGTTTGGCCTCCTCTCGGGCAGCGTCCAGGAGTTCGCTGAAACGGCGATACGCCTGATGCACATCCTTCGGCGCATCTGGATCCGGCAAAAAGATTTCATCGGTTCCATCATAGAAGACGACGATGTCAGGCCGGCGCTCGGATTGCTTAAGCTGCAGTAGGAGTTGAATCAGTTCCTGAGTACTCACCCAAGCCGCTTCCCCAAAATTCTTGATACAAACACTCTGACCTGAATCGGCATAAAGTTTGGCAAGGTGCGAAGGAATCGTGCCTGCATCGGTGACACCGGTGCCCCACAGCGCGGAATCGCCGAACATCCAAATGTGGACACTTCGCTCATCACTGCATTGCGACGGGACGGTTCGGCGTACGCCGTCCGCATCCACATTAATGAATTGGCCTTGATAAAATCTGCGACGCCACTCCACATAGGGCAAGTACTGGTGCCTGGCTGAATCGTCCAGCTCTCGTGCATAGTCGGCAGGCAGCGGCAAGCCCGCATACACTGATTTCGGTGGATTGAGGCGAAGATACACGTAGCATGCGAATTCTCCTACCGCTAAGAGGACAATAAGCAAGGTGAGCGCAATGCAAAGCTTAGGCACGAACCGCTTTAGGCCGGCGGCTACGTCGCTTTCCGCCACACCAGCTATTTCCGTCGTGGTCAAAGGATCCTCAAAACAGGCGATACAACATCGGTGACGCGCCCGCCACTTCGGGCTTCAATAGCAAATAGACATACAAGGTCAACACTGCTAGTACGGGCCCGATCCATACCCAACGATTCTGCGCCAACAGGCTCAAAGCCGGCGGCGACGATTGAAACTTGCCCCGCATTAATCCTGGGGAAATATCGGGAACCGACTGCTCGCGTCCCCAGCGGTTCATCAGGTCAGCCATAGCTATTACTGCGAAATATCCGGTGCTGAGTAACAAGACCAGCACATAAAAACTTCTGGGCAGCCCGATTCGCACGAAGCCATTGGGCGAAAAAGCTGCTTTCAGCATGACGGCAGCCTTGTGAACACTTTCGGCCCGGAAGAAAATCCATCCTAATGAGATCGTCGAAAACGTAGTTACCCAAGAGACGGGTTTCAACAGAGTGGCAGGCAGGTTGAAGCCGGTACGTGAGGACAATTGTTGCCATTGTCGATGCGCGACCAGAAGAAGCCCATGATAAATCCCCCACACCATGAACAGGACGCTACCCTTATGCCAAAGTCCAAATACGAACATGGCAATGACCAGGGAGAGATTTCTCCACCACATTTCCGATCGCGACGTCGCGAGGGGGAAGAAAACGTAGTCCCGAATCCAGAACGACAATGACATATGCCAGCGTGTCCAGAACTCAGAGGTAGTAGTGGACAGGTAGGGACGATTGAAGTTCTCTGCCAGCCGAAAGCCAAACAACCGCGCTGCGCCAATCACCAGGTGAGAGTATCCGCAGAAATTAAAAAACAGTTGGAAGCCGTACCCGAAGAGCATGATCCAGACATCCATCCCCCTGAGAGTTCGCCCCGGAACAGAGAAGGCAAAATCCACTCCTGTATTGGGATGTACTCCCGCTGCCAACATCTGGCTCAGTACCATCATGATCAAGCCGATCGCAATCCGATGTGCGCCGATTGACAAGTCGCTCCAGGAAGGAACCCACTCCTTTCGAAACTGTGGAAGCATTTCCGGAAAGCGACAGATGGGACCTGACAATGCAGTGGGCCAAAATGCCATGTACAGGCAGAACTGCAGCAGAGTCGGATCAAGATCCTCCTCTCGGTAGATGTCGAATAAGTAGCTCAGCGCTTCAAAGGTCCAAAAGGACATTCCTATCGGCAAGACGATTCGCGCTAGGCCCGCAAGCGCATGCCCTTCGGAAATTTTTCCAACCAGGGGCAAGTATTTGAAGGAACTAAGAAGCAGAAGGTTTAAAAGGATTCCTACCCAGAGTCGCTTCGAAGACGGATTTTTTCGCAAGAATGCGCCCAACGCGTAGTTCATCAAGGAACTGGAAACCAACACCCCGAGAAACCACAGTCCCCAGGTCGCGTAGAAAAGGTAGCTGATTGCAAGGAACAACAATTGGCGATGACGAGGAGAACGCAGTCGCCACGCAATAATCCAAGCCAAGACGAGACCAACAACGTATATGACGATCTGATTCGAAAGCGGCAAGAGTGGCGTCCCTACGGAGCTACAACAAGTGCTTAGAAATTTATCTAGACCCTTAGCACTCGTCAAGCGCAAGCCAGACACGGGCTTTCAAGGTTTGTTTAATTGCCTCGTCAAAGGCGGTGCATTGGCGGGACAGAGCGAAGCGGAACTTCTCGTGCCTATCGTGATCCGATCGTGAGGAAGGGCAGTATCCCTGCTCTTGCGTGATTAAGCCGCAATCGCTCGGAAGAAATCGAACAGCCTCAACCCGCGATGCCGCTCTGAGGCAAACTTCTGAAGCCAGGATCGACTCTCGGGTTGAGGCCACTCAGTTCAATTTTTCACGCGGATTGGGTTAAGGATTCGCGTCCCTAGTTGCAGGATAGAGTGTTCCCACAATTCCGGTGATTCAGGCGCTGGCACCTTGCTCGTGGCGGCGAGCCTCGTACCATAAGGCAAGTTCGACTCGGTTCCATAGCCCGAGTTTGTCGTAGATGACCCGGAGATAGTTCTTAACGACGTGTTCGGTTGTGCCGATAGCGTCTGCGACTTCGCGATTTTTGAGACCTTCGGCGACAAGTTCGATGATTCGGCTTTCGCGTTCGCTGGGGATTCGTGTCCCGTAGCGCTCGGTTCCAAACATAGCTGCCTCCGATACAACATGGTTGCGAGTTTTACTCGCTTAATGCCCTGTGTAATGCCAAACTTCAGAAACAGCCGGTTAAAACG